>NZ_JBCEWQ010000071.1:0-42839 GCF_038448545.1 Streptomyces sp. CLV115 | reverse complement strand
GGTCGTTGCCGGGGCGCGGGCGGGGGCTCATGCCGGCCTCCGGAGCGAGACGAGGTCGGCCAGATCGCGGTCGCTCAGCTCGGTCAGTGCGGCCTCGCCGGTCCCGAGGACCGTGTCGGCCAGCGTCCGCTTGGCCTCCAGCAGCTCACCGATCCGGTCCTCGACGGTGCCTTCCGCTATCAGCCGGTGCACCTGCACGGGCTGTGTCTGGCCGATGCGGTAGGCCCGGTCGGTGGCCTGTTCCTCGACGGCCGGGTTCCACCAGCGGTCGTAGTGGATGACATGGGCGGCCCGGGTGAGATTGAGTCCGGTGCCCGCCGCCTTGAGGGAGAGCAGGAAGACCGGGACCTCACCGGACTGGAAGCGGTCCACCATCCGTTCCCGCTCGGCGACCGGTGTGCCGCCGTGCAGGAGCTGGGAGGGGACGCCGCGCGAGGTGAGGTGGGCGGACAGGAGCCTTGCCATGGTCACGTACTGGGTGAAGATGAGGACGGCGCCGTCCTCGGCGAGGATCGTGTCGAGGAGTTCGTCGAGCAGGGCCAGCTTCCCGGACCGGCCGACGAGCCTGGTCGGCTCCTCCTTCAGATACTGCGCGGGGTGGTTGCAGATCTGCTTGAGCGAGGCCAGCAGCTTCATGATCAGGCCGCGCCGGGCGATGCCCTCCGACGCCTCGATGAACGCCATCGTCTCGCGGACCGCCGCCTCGTAGAGCGTGACCTGTTCGCGGGTGAGGAAGACGGGGTGGTCGGTCTCCGTCTTGGGCGGCAGCTCGGGGGCGATGCCCGGGTCGGACTTCTTGCGGCGCAGGAGGAAGGGCCGGACCAGCCGGGAGAGCCGTTCCACCGCTTCGTCGTTGGCGAGTCCGGCGGCCGTTCCGGTGTTCTCGACGATGCGGGCGTGCCGGGCCCGGAACGCCTTGAGGGGGCCGAGCAGCCCGGGGGTGGTCCAGTCGAGCAGGGCCCACAGCTCGGAGAGGTTGTTCTCCACCGGGGTGCCGGTGAGGGCGACCCGGGCCGGGGCGGGGATGGTGCGCAACGCCTTCGCCGTGGAGGACTGCGGGTTCTTCACGTGCTGGGCCTCGTCCGCGACGATCAGGCCCCAGCCGTGACCGGCCAGTTGTGCGGCGCTGGAACGCATCGTGCCGTACGTGGTGAGGACGAAGCCGCCGCCGGACCCGGTGAGTGTGCGGTCGGTGCCGTGGAAGCGGCGCACGGGGACACCGGGAGCGAAGCGGTTGATCTCCCGGTGCCAGTTGCCCAGGAGGGAGGCGGGGCAGATCACGAGGGTGGGCGCGGGGTGGGCGCGGTGCAGATGGAGCGCGATGAGGGTGATCGTCTTGCCCAGCCCCATGTCGTCGGCGAGGCAGCCGCCGAGGCCGAGCGAGGTCATCCGGTCCAGCCAGGCCAGGCCGCGCAGCTGGTAGTCGCGGAGGGTGGCGTCGAGGCCGGGCGGGGGGTCGATGGTGGTGTGGTCGGCGGTGATGCGCTCGCGGAGCGCGGCCAGCGCGCCGGCGGGCACCGCTTCGACCTGTTCGCCGTCGACCTCGGCGGTGCCGGTCAGGGCGACGGAGAGGGCGTCGACCGGATCGAGCAGGCCGAGCTCCCGCTTGCGTGCCTTGCGTACGAGCGCGGGGTCGACGACGACCCACTGGTCCCGCAGCCGCACCACCGGCCGGTGGGCCTCCGCGAGGATGTCCATCTCCGCCTCGGTGAGCTGCTCGTCGCCCAGCGAGAGCTGCCAGTTGAAGGCGAAGAGCTGCTCGGCGTCGAAGAACGAGGTGCCGTCGGTGGCCGAGCCGGGTGCGGGCCGCACGACGGCGGAGGCGGTGAGCGAACGGGCGAGCTCCCTGGGCCAGTGCACGCTCACCCCGGCCGCCGCCAGCCGCGCTCCGGCGTCACCGAGCAGCTCGTACAGCTCGTCCTCCTCCAGGGCGAGCACATCGGGCACCGGCTGGTCCAGCAACCGCTCCAGCGGCGCCCAGACCCGGGCGGCGCGGCGCAAAGCGAGCACGGCGTCGATCCTGGCGCGCGGACCGAACGGCTCGACCGCCCCGCCGTTCCACAGCGCGGCGGCGTCGGTGACGTAGGTCGGGTCGGCGAGGCTGTGCACCTGGGTGATCGCCGCGGCGGCGTGCCGCGCGGCGCCGGTGCGGTGCGCGATGGCCTCGCCGGGGCGGGCGGCGTCGGAGCCGCGGTGCGCGTCGGAGGAGTCGTACGTACCGGAGGCGTCGTCCGCGTCGGGGGCGTCGTACGTGTCGGCGGTGCCGTACGTGTCGGCCGTGTCGAAGAGTTCGTACGCCGACAGGTCCAGACGCAGCGACACCCGTACACCGGCGTCGAGTCCGGACGCGACCTCGACGGCCCAGTCACGCGCCCCCGGCAGGTGCTGGGCCTCTCGGGACGCGAAGGGCGCCCCCATCGCGTACGCCGCGGCGGGCGTACGGGGCAGGGTGTCGGCGACCGCGTCGAGGAAGGAGCCCAGCAGCCACTGGGGGTCGGGGAGCCGGAGCGGGCTGAGATCCGGCAGCGGGACCGCGTGGCCCTCGGCCGGCATGGCGGCGGCGATCGCCCGGAGATGGGCGATGTCCTCGGCGTCGCGCGGCCCGGCCCGCCAGGCGTCGTGGTCGTCGCCCGTCAGACCGGGGAGCAGTCTGCCGCGCGCCGCCAGGTTGAGCGCCTGGAGCGCGGCGGCGCCCCAGCAGCGCGCGGCGGGGTGGGCGGACTCCTGGTGCCGGGCCCGCACCAGCAGCGGCAGCGCGTCGGCGACGGGCAGCAGCAGCGCGGGCACCGTCCGCCTTCGGACGTCGTCGTCCTGTCCTTGCCGGCGGGCGACGGTGATCTCGGCCGCGCTCGCACCGGGGGCCGGGCTCTCCGGATCCGCGGGTCGCGCGCAGACCTCGCCCGGCTCCGGGAGGGCGCCGCCCGCGGGATCCCAGAAGGCGACCCGCCCGTCCCTCGGCAGCGGCGCGGGCAGGAACACGGCGGCACAGCGCAGAAGACGGACGGTGGCGGCGTCCTGCTGGTGCTGTGCCGTACTCATCGGTCTCCTCCCCCTCCCGCCCTGATCCGCTCGGCCCCTCTCGGAGCTGCTGATCGCCCTGCCCTTCATCGACTCCTGCGAGTCTAGGCGGGGGCTCTGACAACCGGGCTCCCACCCACGTTCCAGCAGGTCAGACACCACATGAAACGCCCCGGTCCATGAGGTCGGACCGGGGCGGGGACGGTGGGCACAGGGCTGGTGCGGGCGGACCTGATCAGTGCCTGGCCAACGGCTTCGAGCGCGAGGGCCGCGCCGGAACGGCGTTCGGCGCTGCGGGCGCGGGAGGCGGTGAGGGGGCGGGTGCGGAGGCCCCGGACGACGCCTGCGGCGGTGCCACCTGCGGCTGCGCGGACTGCTGCTGTACGGGCTGCTGCTGTACGGGCTGCTGCGCGGGCTGCTGCGCGGGCTGCTGCGCGGGCTGCTGTGCCCGCTCCAGGAAGCGGAGCAGCTCCACCGGGAACGGCAGCACCAGAGTGGAGTTCTTCTCCGCCGCCACCGCCACCACCGTCTGCAGCAGACGCAGCTGGAGCGCGGCCGGCTGGGAGGACATCTCCTTCGCCGCCTCGGCGAGCTTCTTCGACGCCTGGAGCTCGGCGTCCGCGTTGATGACCCGGGCCCGCCGCTCACGGTCGGCCTCGGCCTGGCGGGCCATGGAACGCTTCATCGTCTCCGGCAGCGACACGTCCTTGATCTCCACCCGGTCGATCTGCACGCCCCAGCCGACCGCGGGGCTGTCGATCATCAGCTCAAGTCCCTGGTTCAGCTTCTCGCGGTTGGACAGCAGATCGTCCAGATCGCTCTTTCCGATGATCGAACGCAGCGAGGTCTGTGCCATCTGCGACACCGCGAACCGGTAGTCCTCGACCTGGATCACGGCGCTCGCCGCATCGACGACCTTGAAGTAGATGACCGCGTCCACCCGGACCGTGACGTTGTCCCGGGTGATCCCGTCCTGTGCCGGCACCGGCATCGTCACGATCTGCATGTTGACCTTGCGCAGCCGCTCGACGCCGGGGAGCACCATGGTGAACCCGGGCCCCCGCACGTCGTCACGGAGCCTGCCGAGTCGCAGCACCACGCCACGCTCGTACTGCTTGACGATCTTGGCCGCCGCCGCCGTGTACAGCGCGCCCGCCGAGGCCGCCGCCACTATCGCGATCACGAGCTCCTGGACCATGACGGCCCCCTGAAAGCCGGAGAACTGCCGGACGCTCCCGATCCGTGCGAGTCATGCGCGACACAGGGGTCGCGCAGGGCGTGCGGGCCGCACGGGCCGCATGAATCAGTCGCTATTACCACGGTATGCCCAATATCAATCGATATGAACACGGATCGGGCCTCCGTCCTCCCGCCCGTCCCCCGCCCGGCCGCGCACCGGATGCCGGGGCGCCGGGGAGTGGGCAGGGTGACCAGCGTCAGCACCTAGCGGGTACGCGCCGCGTGGCCATCCGTGCGTACCCCGTGGCATACGCAGCGCCAGTGCCGGTGCAACGAGCCGGACGAGACAGACGAGGACCCCACCCATGCCCGTGATCGCCCACCGACGCCGCCGTCTCGGCATCGCAGCCGGGACCGCGCTCCTGACCCTCACCGTCGCCGGCTGTTCCGGCCTCGGCCGGACCGCGGTCGGACCGATCGCCTACACGACGGAGCGCGATGTCGAGATCACGGTGAACAGCCCGCCCGTGAAGGGCTGCCACCGGCTCGCCCCCTCGGGCGCCAAGGTGGTGAGCAACGGCACCCTGGTCGACATCATTCTGTACCGCACCCGCAACTGCACCGGTCCGGGCACGACGTACCTCGCGAAGTCGTTCACCGATGTCAACGCGGCCTCCGCGCTGCCGTGGCGCAGCTACAGCACGGTCCACTGACCGGCCGGCCCCGTCTGCCACGCCTCCCCGTCCGCGGTGCCGGAAGCCGACGCTCCCGGACCGCGGGCCTCACCCGTTCCGAGGCCGCTCCGGCACGGCGCGCACCCATGTCCCGTCGTCCGTGAGATACCGGTCGACGGACAGGCCCGCCGCCGCCAGGTGTCCCTCGAACTGTTCCTTCGACAGCTCCCGCGAACGGAACGTCTGGGTCCATCGCGCGTCGTCGAAGACGTACTCGGCATGCACCGAGTCCACCCCGTCCCCCACGGGCTCCGCCGAGACGATCCGTACGGTGTATCCGGCCGGATGGGTCCTCTCCCGCGGCAGGTCGGTGCGGTAGTCGGCGCCCTCACGCTGGATGAGCACGACGCCGCCGTCCTCGACGTGCTTGCGGCACGTCCGCAGCATCCCGTCACGTACCCGGTGCTCACTCGCGTGCACCAGGAACGACGCCAGCATCACCACGTCGAACCGCTCCTCGCCGAGGTCCAGCGACTCGATGGGGCTGCGCACGGTGCGGGCGCCCCGGATCTGCTCCAGCATCTGCGCCGACTCGTCCACGGCGGTGACCTCGAAGCCGCGCCCGACCAGCGGATGTGTCACCCGGCCCGCGCCGCAGCCCAGTTCCAGAATGGTCGCCCCGGCGGGCACCGCCGCCGCGATCACGTCCGGTTCGTCGCCGACGGCGAGCCGTCTGTACAGCTCGACCGCGCAACCGTCCGGTGTGATCTCGCCGGGGCCCGTCCCCGAATACCCTTCACGCACCAGCTGTCCGCTCATACCCGTTGGAACGAACGGCAGTTGACCACAGTTCCGGTCACCCCGCCCCACGTCGTCCCGCGCCGGCTCACACCGCTCCGCGTCGTCCCGCGCCGGCTCACACCGAGCGACGGGCCACCAGTGCCGCGCTGATGTGCTGGAGGTCGGCCGGGCGGGCCGGGGAGAGGCCGGTCAGCCGGTCGATGCGGCGGATGCGGTAGTCGACGGTGTTGGGGTGGATGTGCAGGGCGGCCGCGGTGGCCCGCCGGTCCAGGCCCAGTTCGAGGTATGTCTCCAGGGTGCGCAGCAGCTCCGGCTTCGCCTCCAGCGGGCGCAGCAGCTGCGCGAGCCCCTGCAGGGCCTCGCTGGGCCGGCTGAGCTGGTATTCGAGCAGTACGTCGGCCAGCCGGTACAGGCCGGGCGGCCGGCCCGTACGGGCGATCAGATCGACGATCTCGGCGTTGCGGGCCACCGCGGCCGGCACCGCCTCCGGTTCGGCGGTCTCCGCGGCGGCCGTGATGGGGACGCCGGCGGCGCGGGTCGCCTCCTCGATCAGCGCGCACAGACCGCCCGGTCCGAGCCACGGCGGCGGCTCGGCGGCGGGCAGCAGCACCGTGCCGCCGGAGGCGTCCAGGGCGGTGAGCACCGGCGTACCGGCGAAATGATCCAGGGCCGTGCGGACCCGGCGGATCTTGCGCCGGGCCGCGACGCCCGCGCCGGGGCCCAATGGCTGGTTCAGCTCGTCGGGGTGCGGGGCGAGTGCGAGCGTCATCGTGAGGTAGCGGGCAGCCGGGCGCAGTCCGGTGCGGTGGGTGAAACGGTCCAGGGGTTCACCGGTCAGCAGGGCGGCCATCAGGGCGTGCCGGCCGCCGTGGTCCTGGCTGTCGAGGATCTGCCGGGCCTCCAGGTACGCGCTGCTGACGGCGGAGGTCAGCTGCTGCTGAAGGACCATGATGCGGTCCATGATCTCCAGGACGGTGGCGAGATCGCCGGGCAGCGCCCCCTTCGCGGCCTCCTGCCAGCACATCGCGGTGCCGACCTGGTAGGCGGTGAGGATCGCGTCCAGCGGCACGCCCTCCTCGGCGCGCTGGGCCGCCGAGTCGCGCTGCTGGGCGAGTTCGGCGTCCGTGGCGGGGCGGCGGTGCTCGACGACGTCGGCGAAGAGCCGCAGATTGTGCTGGACGATGTCGGCGATGTCGCCGGAGATCTCCTCGTGCGGCAGATCCGCGTAGACCGGCAGATCTGCCAGCAGCCGGGCCACGACACGGCCGGTCAGGGCCGGAACCCGGGCACGCAGCTGCGCGGCCACCGGACGTCCGGCGATGGACAGCGGCCGGTCCCCCGGCCCGCCCGGGACGCCGTGTCCGCCCGTGATGACGAGCGGCCGATTGTCACGCGTCACAAGTTCCCCCGCAGAAGTCTGCGTTACCCACCAGTTAAACGACGGCAGTTGAGTCTGCATGATGACCGGCGTCACACGCCATGCCACGTTCCCGCCCCCCACCGTCGGAGGATTCCGTGAACATGCCGCAGAAAAAGGGCATCTGTCGTTCCGCCAGGACCGTCATGGGCGCGCTCGCCCTGGCCGGTCTGGCCGTGGGGACCGGTGCGGTACCGGCATCCGCCACCGGTACGGACGGCGCCACATCCTATGTCGCGCTCGGCGACTCCATGGCCTCGGGACCGCTCATCCCCGACATCACGGGGCCGCTGCCCTGCGGCCGTTCGACGCACAACTACCCGCACGAACTGGCCGATCGCCTCGGCGCCTCGCTGACCGACGTCACGTGCAGCGGCGCCTCCTCCAAGCACATGACCGAGAAGCAGTCGCTGTCGCTGCTCGACATCCCGATGGGCTCGGCGCCGCCCCAGTTCGACGCGCTGCGCCCGGACACCGACCTGGTCACGCTGACCATCGGCGGCAACGACGCCGGACTGGTCGGCATCGCGCAGAAGTGCACCACCCTCGACCCGAACGCCACCCCGTGCAAGGAGAAGTACAACGAGGGCGGCGTGGACCAGGTGGGGCAGCGCATCGCGGAGTTCGCGCCGAAGCTGGGCGTCGTACTGGACTCCATCCACCAGCGTTCGCCGCAGGCCCGGGTGATCGTCACGGGGTACGGGCTGTACATCAAGCCCGGCGGCTGCTGGCCGCTGCAGCCGGTCCTGCCGGTGGACGCGGACTTCCTGCAGGGCAGCGTCGACCGGATGAACTCGGCGATCGCCGAGCAGAGCGCCGCGCACGGGGCCGAGTACATCGATCTGGCCACGCCCAGCAAGGGCCACGACTCCTGCCAGGCCCCGTCGGACAAGTGGGTCGAGGGCTACGTGCCGACCGCGGCAGCCGCCCCGCTGCACCCCAACCGCAGGGGTGAGGAGAACTACGCGGCCATCATCGGCGCGCACCTCCAGGGGAGCTGACCGAAGTTGCTTCATCGCCTGCTGCGCGGGCTGCTGGCGGCGGCGCTCGGCGCCGCCGCCCTGCTCGTCCCGGACTCCCGGCCGGCACAAGCCGCCGGGCCGTCCGGGCCGGGCTGCGACCCGCTGGCGCCCGTCGAGTGCCTGCTGCCGTTCCCGAACGACTGGTACACCCGGCCCGACCCGGCCACCGACACCGGCCGCCGGGTGGCCTTCGGCGCCGGCGTCCTGCCACGCGCCGCGGCCGGCCGGCCCATCGACCCGACGGCCTGGAACCGGTCCGACGGCTTCTCCCCCGGCTCGACGCTGATCGCGCACGTCCCCGGGCTGAACCCGGCGGCGACCGGCGCGGCCCCGATCACCGACATCGGCCGCTCCCTGGCCCCGGACGCCCCCGTCGTACTGCTGGACACCCGGACCGGCGAGCGGTGGCCGTACTGGGCGGAGCCCGACGCCAACGCCACCGACCCCGCGCGCCGGGCCCTGCTGATCCATCCCGCGCGCAACTTCCGCGAAGGCCACCACTACGCCGTCGCCCTGCGGAACCTCAAGGACGGGGCGGGGCGCACCATTGCGGCCGCCGGTCCGTTCGCCGCCGTCACAGGGAGGCCGCTGCCCGGCGGGCATCCGCTGCACGCCCGGCAGCGTCAGCTCCGTCCGGCCCTCAAGGCGCTGCACAGGGCCGGGGTGCGGTCCGAAGGGCTTTACCTGGCCTGGGACTTCACCGTCGCGAGCACCCGCGGTCTCACCGGTGACCTCCTCACCATCCGCGACGACGCGTTCCGCCGGCTCGGCGGCCGCTCCCCCGGGTTCGCCGTCACCCAGGTCACCGACTTCACGGCCGAGCAGGATCCCCGCATCGCCCGCGAGGTGACCGGCCGGATCGACGTGCCCAGCTATCTGAACCTGCCCGGCGGCCCGCCCGGCTCCGTACTGCGCCGCGGTCGCGACGGCCTGCCCCGGCGGCTCCCGCTCGGCACCCGGCCCGCCACGTTCCGCTGCGAGATACCGCGCTCCGCCTTCCGTACCGCCTCGCACCCCGCCCTCTACGGGCACGGCCTCCTCGGCCGCCGTTCCGAGGTCGGCGCCGGCAATGTCAAGGCGATGGCGGCGGAGCACAACTTCACGTTCTGCGCGACGGACTGGATCGGGATGGCCGAGGAGGACATCCCCGTGGTGCTCGGCGCGCTCGCCGACCCGAACCTCTTCCCCGCCGTCCCCGAGCGCAGCGAACAGGGCATGCTGAACGCCCTCTTCCTCGCCCGCGCCCTGATCCACACCGACGGGCTGGCCAGCGACCCGGCCTTCCGCGACGCGGCCGGCCGGCCGCTCGTGGACACCCGGCACGGCATCGGCTACGACGGGAACAGCCAGGGCGGAATCCTCGGCGGCGCGCTGCTGGCCGCCTCGCCCGACATCCGGCGCGGGGTCCTCGGCGTCACCGGCATGAACTACGGCCTGCTTCTCAACCGCAGCGCCGACTTCGCCCCGTTCCAGCAGGTCCTGGACCTCTCCTACCCGGACCGGCTGCGCCAGCAGATCGTCCTCCAGCTGTTCCAGATGGTGTGGGACCGCGGTGAGACCAACGGGTACGCGAGCCACCTCACCGACCGTCATCAGGTGCTGATGCACATCGCGTACGGGGACCACCAGGTCGCGAACGCGGCGGCCGACGTGGAGGCGCGCACCCTCGGTGCCCGGCTGATCGCCCCCGCACTGGCACCGGGCCGCAGCCCGGACACCGTCCCGTACTGGGGCATCCGCACCGTCTCCCGGGCCCAACTGCCCTACCGGGGCTCCGCGATGACGGTGTGGGACAGCGGTACGCCCACCCCGCCGCTCGGCAACACCCCGCCCACCGGGCCGCAGTACGGCCACGACCCGCACTCGGACCCCCGCAACTCGTCGGCCGCGCGTCAGCAGAAGGCCACCTTCCTGACCACCGGCCGTGTCATCAATGTCTGCGGCACCACGCCGTGCACCGCCGTCCCCGCCTCCTGACACCCCCCACCCCCCTGACAGGGATGCAGACAAGGAGCACCATGCGCACGCACCGCATCATCCAGGCAGCCGTCGCGGCCGCCCTGCTCGCCGGTACGGTCCTCGTACCGCCGGCCCTCGCCGCCACGCCCCCGGGCGCACCGGCGGCGAGCGCCGAGGCCGGCACCCGGGCCGCCGCGGTGCCGTTCACCGCCGCCACCGCCAAGCGCGCCGCCGACGGCGGCTACACGCTCTCCTGGTCCTCCGCCGCCGGTTCGGTGACCGTCACCGCCGTCACCTCCCCCGACGCGACCACCGGCACCCCGGTGGGCACCGCCCCCGGCACCGGTTCGCTGACCGTCCCCGCCGGAACCCTCGCCGAGGCCGGGCGCTGGTACTTCCGGCTGGTGCCGGACAGCGGCTCCCCGCTGGTCGTCGCCGAACGCTCGCTCGGGATCGAGTCCGCCCGCAACTTCCGGGACATCGGCGGCTACCGCACCACCGACGGCCGCTGGGTCCGCCCGGGGCTGGTCTACCGCTCCAACAAGATCAACAAGCTCACCGACGCCGAGCAGCAGCGCCTGCTCTCCCAGCGGCTCACCCTTGATGTGGACCTGCGCAACGCGGTGGAGCGGCACGACGACCCGGACCGGGTGCCCGCCGGTGTGAAGTACCAGGTCGCCGACGTGGTGTCGCTCAGCCACGGCCTCCGTTTCCACGACTCGGCGCTGATGACCCTGGCCGAGGCCATAGCCGCGGGGCTGTTCTCCGGCTCGTCCGACCTCGGCCAGTCCATCGGCTACCCGTTCATGGTCAACTTCGTCGGCGCCGACTACGCCTTCCGCGACCTGCTCACGGCCGTCGCGACGAACGACTCCGGCGCGACGGTCTTCCACTGCAGCTCGGGCAAGGACCGCACCGGCTGGAGCACGGCCGTGCTGCTCACCGTGCTCGGCGTCCCGCGCGAGACCGTCGAGGCGGACTTCCTCGCCAGCAACGACTACCTGGGCAACCCGAAGGCCGTCGAACTGAGCTGGCTGCGCGCGGCGTTCGACGAGGTGAACCACATCTACGGCGACTTCGACACCTACGTGCGCGAGGGCCTGAAGGTCGACGACGCGACGGTGGCCGCCCTGCGCGCCAAGCTGCTGACCGACTGACGCATCGTCAGAGTCCGGCGTGCCGACGGACGGTGGCCCCACCGCCCGTCAGCACGCCGGGTATCGCCCGTCCGGCCAGGCGACCGCGTGCTCGGCCTCCAGGCAGAGATCGTCGGCCACCTCGGTGATCACCGCGCGGCCCTCGGTCGACACCAGCCAGGACGGCGGAAGGTGTACGTCCCCGTGGCGTGCGCCGAGCAGGTTGCCGCAGATCGCCCCCGTGGAGTCGCTGTCGCCCGAGTGGTTGACCGAGAGCAGCAGCGCCGGGGCCACCTGGTCGGCGCCGGGCAGCACCAGGGCGCAGTACACGGCGATGGCGAGGGCCTCCTCGGCGACCCAGCCCGCGCCCAGCGTCTCCACCTTCTCGCCGGTCGGCGCACCCTCCGCGGCCAGCTCCACGGCGGCCCGCAGCGCCGCCGTGGTCTCCTCGTGCCCGGGGTGGTGGCGCAGCAGCTCCATCGCCCTCAGCACGGCGCCGGCCGTCGAGTCGCCCTCCAGGAGGTGCGTGACGATCGCTGCGAGGGCCCCGGCCGCGTACGCGCCGGTCGGATGGCCGTGGGTGAGCTGCGCGCACCAGTACGCGAGCCGGAAGCCCGACTCGGGGTCCTGTCCCAGCAGGCCGAAGGGGGCGGACCGCATCACCGTGCCGCATCCCTTGGACCCGGTGTTGACGGGTCCGGGCTCCCCGAGCCGGCGCGTCGGTTCGGGGAGGTGGCCGGTGGCGAGCCCGGTCAGGCAGGCGTTGCCGGGGGCCCGGCGGGCGTAGAGCCAGGGCTGCTGCCGGAGCCAGCCGGTCCGTATCGGGTTGTCACCGCCCGCGAAGGGCGGCGCGGGGTGGTTCTGGGTGTCCAGCCAGCGGAGGTAGGCGTTCCGTACGAGCGCGGTCTCGGCACCGCCGATCCCCTTCGACGCCGCCCGGGCATGGGCCCTGATCAGTCCCTCGGCGGTGAACAGGGTCATCTGTGTGTCGTCCGTGACCCGGCCGACGACCCCTTCCTCGTCCGGGAGGAGTCCCTGTACGCCGTGCGCACCGTGCGCCCGGCGGATACCGGCCAGGGACAGGAACTCCACCGGGTTCCCCAGCGCGTCCCCGATCGCCCCGCCCAGCAGACAGCCCCGGACCCTCGACCCGCGGCCGGTGCGGCCCTCCCACGATGTGCCGTTCACGCACGATCCCCTCAGTCCGACATCACATGTCCCACAAACGCCGTCACGGGTCCATGCTGGTAGAAGAGGCGATCGCCATGCGTACCGGCAATGAACCGACGACTGCCCGCAGTCCACTGCGGCTGCGGCTCTGGCTGAGTCTATGGGGGCTGGCCTGGGCCGTCTTCGGCCTGGCCGCCTTCACACTGACCGACCGGCCGGGCTGGGCCGCCGCCTGCGGCCTGCTGCTCCTGCTGGTCCTGGTGGATCTGACGGTGATCGTCCACCACATCCACCAGGGGCCGCACTACCAGCCCGGCCGCGATGTCCCGCCCTACGAACCCGACCACGGCGGTCACGGCAGGTACGGGCACTGAAGCGTCACCGGGGGCGCGACCCGGCGCAGGGTGTCGGTCCTGGGCGGGGCGTCAGTCCTGGGCCGGGAAGCGGGCCGCCTTCAGATACTCCGGGTTCGGGTCGAGCGCGGCCGCCAGCCGGAAGTGGCGGGCGGCCCGGTCCGTGCGGCCGGAGCGCTCGAAGGTGCGGGCCAGCGCGAAGTGCGCGAAGGCGTTGTCCGGTTCGCGCTCCAGGACGAGTTCGAATTCGAGCTCGGCGGGACGCAGCTGGGCGGCGGCGAAGAACGCGCGGGCGCGCAGCAGCCGGGCCGCGGTGTTCTCCGGATGGGCCGCGATCACCGAATCCAGCAGTTTCACCGCGCCCCGGGGGTCGCGCGCGGCCAGCAGGTGTTCGGCCGCGCGGAAGTCGATGACGTCGGTCTCCGGGGTCCTCTCGGGCACGGTCTCGTCCTTCCGTTCGTCGGCGGGTACTCGACCCGCCACCGGGTCCTCAACGTCCGGCCGCGGTCCGGTATTCCGGTCCCGGCCGGTGCCGGGGTCAGCCGGCTGCGGCGGCCCGCCCGGCCAGCTCCGACCAGACCTTGCGGACCTGCGGTTCCAGGTTCTCCAGCGGTCCGTCGTTGTCGATGATCAGGTCGGCCACGGCCCTGCGCTGCTCGCGGGTGGCCTGGGCGGCCATCCGGGCGCGGGCCTCGGGCTCGGTCATGCCGCGCAGCCGTACGAGCCGGTCGAGCTGGGTTCCGGGGCTCGCGTCCACGACGACCACCAGGTCGTAGAGCGGCGCCAGGCCGTTCTCGGTGAGGAGGGGGACGTCGTGGACGACGACCGAGTCGGGGCCCGCGGCCCGTTCCAGCTCGGCGGAGCGGGCGCCGACCAGGGGGTGCACGATCGCGTTGAGGGTGGCGAGCCGGTCGGCGTCGGAGAAGACGATCGAGCCGAGCTTCGGCCGGTCCAGTGTGCCGTCGGCGGTGAGGATGTCCGCGCCGAACGCGTCGACGACGGCCGCGAGCCCGGGTGTCCCCGGCTCGACGACCTCACGGGCGATCCGGTCCGCGTCGATCAGCACGGCCCCGTATCCGACGAGCAGCCGTGACACTTCACTCTTGCCGGCGCCGATCCCACCGGTCAGGCCCACTTTCAGCATGCCCGGCAGCCTAGTACGCGGAGTGACCGGCGGGTACGGTCAGATGTCGCCCTCGCGCTCCGCGAGGAACCGCTCGAATTCGAGGCCGATCTCGTCGGCGGACGGCAGGTCCACGGGCTCGGCCACCAGGTTGCCCCGGGTCTCGGATCCGGCGACCGCGTCGTACTGGTGCTCAAGGCCCTCGACGAGCGAGACGAGCTCCTCGTCGCCCTGGTCGATCTGCCGGTCGATCTCGGTCTGGGTGCGGTGCGCCTCGGTGCGCAGCGCATGGGCGACGCTCGGCAGGACCAGGCCGGTCGCGGCCGTGATCGACTCCAGCGCGGTGAGCGCGGCGTCCGGGTACGCGGAGCGGGCGACGTAGTGCGGGACGTGCGCGGCCACGCCGAGGACGTCGTGTCCGGCCTCCATCAGCCGGTACTCCACCAGGGCCTCGGCGGAGCCGGGCACCTGTGCCTCGTCGAACGGGCTGCGGTGGCCGGGCATGAGGTCCGTGCGGTTGCCGTGCGGGGTGATGCCGACGGGGCGGGTGTGCGGGACGCCCATCGGGATGCCGTGGAAGTTCACCGCGAGGCGGACGCCGAGGCGCTCGACGATCTGCTCGACGGCGGCGGCGAAGCGCTCCCACTCCACGTCGGGCTCGGGCCCGGACAGCAGCAGGAACGGCGCCCCGGTGGCGTCCTGGACGACCCTGACGTCGAGCGTCGGGGTCTCGTAGGCGGCCCAGCGGTCGCGCCGGAAGGTGAGCAGCGGGCGCCGTGCGCGGTAGTCGACCAGACGGTCGTGGTCGAAGCTGGCCACGACCTGGTGCGGCAGCGTTTCGAGCAGGCCGTCCACGATCTGCTCGCCGGTCTCGCCCGCGTCGATGTATCCGTCGAAGTGGTAGAGCATGACCAGGCCGGCCGACTCCTGGGCGAGCGCCATGTCGACGACGGCCAGGCCCTTCGGCTCCCATTCGTACAAACTCTGCGGATCAGGCACGGTTACCGCTCCTCCTCGTGTTCCTGGAGAAGAACGCCCGGCGGGGCACATGCATTCCCGGACTGTGCCCTTTCACCCGCCGGTTCATGCCGGATCCGGTGCGAGAACGCCGGGGCCGCCCGCGGGGCGGGAGCCGCCGGCGGGCATCCGCCCTCCCGTCCGGGACAACGGCGTTGACGTTCATGTCGGTGAACACGGCTCCGGCGACGCCGAGTTCATGACAGCGGGCCGGACCGCAGGCTCCGCGCACGGAGGGCGACGGACCGTCAGTTTCCCGTGCACCACACAGGCGTTCCCTGGTTCACCCGGTCCACCGGTCCACCCTCGCGAGGCATTGGTCCAGACATTGACAGGGCCGCGCCCCGTCCCTACCGTCACTGGGCAGAGCGTTCAGAGACTCGCCCCACATTCATGTACGAGAACCTCGAACCCCTTCGACGGGAAGGCACCCCCATGCGCACCCGCACTCCGCTCCCGGCCCTGCTGGCCACCGCCCTCGCCACCGGCGGCCTCGCCCTCGCCTCCGCCACCACGGCCGGCGCGGCAACGGTCATCGACGTGAGCACCGCCGCCCAGCTCAAGTCCGCCCTCACCGCCGCGGCCCCGGGCGACACCATCCGGCTCGCCGACGGCACGTACACCGGCAACTTCAAGGCGACCGTCCCCGGCACCGCCTCCGCCCGGATCACCCTCACGGGCTCGGCCGGGGCGGTCCTCACGGCCGGCGGGGGCTACGGACTGCACATCGACGGGGCCTCCTACTGGACCGTCGAGGGCATCACCGTCACCGGCGGCCAGAAGGGCATCATGGCCGACGCCGCCACCGGCGTCGTCATCGATTCGGTGACCGTGCACGACCTGGACATGGAGGGCGTCCACTTCCGCAGGTCCAGCAGGAACGGCGTCATCAAGGACTCGCGGATCTACGACACCGGGCACGACGGCCGGGGCATGGGCGAGGGCGTCTACGTCGGCACGGCCGGCGATCTCTCCGACCGGAGCGACGGGGTCCAGATCCTGCGGAACACGATCGGCCCGGGGGTCGGCGGCGAGAACGTCGACATCAAGGAGGGCACCACCGGGGCGAGGATCATCGGCAACACCTTCGACGGCAGCGGGCTGACCGGAGCCAACTACGACGACTCCTGGGTCGACGTGAAGGGCAATGACGTCCTGGTCGAGGGAAACAAGGGCTCCCGTACGAGCAACAACGGCTACGAGACCCACACCCAGCAGAGCGGCTGGGGCTGCGGCACCGTCTTCCGCGGCAACACCTCGGACCTGACCGGCGCCAAGGGCGACAAGCAGCTCGCCGTCAACGTCACCAACTACGGCGCCGGCTGCCCGGCAACCGTGCACAGCAGCAACACGGTGACCGGCGGCAAGGGACTGACCAACATCGCCGTCACGCCGTAACGGCGGGCGTGGACGATCACGGAAACGAGTGAGGCCCGCTCCCCGAAGGGAGCGGGCCTCACTTTTCAGCTACTGCGGTCGATCACCGACCGGAGGGGGTGCAGAGCGTCAGCTCTGGCCGCCCGCCAGCTTCTCGCGCAGGGCAGCCAGGGCCTCGTCCGACGCCAGGGCGCCGGAGTTGTCCGCGGACTCCGAGGAGTACGAGCCGCCACCGCTGCCGCCGGAGGCAGCCGGGGCGCCACCGGCCGGGGCGGCAGCGCCCTCGGCAGCAGCGGCCTCGTCGGCCTCGCGGGACTTGATGACCTGGGCCTGGTGCTGCTCGAAGCGCTGCTGCGCCTCGGCGTACTGCGTCTCCCACGCCTCGCGCTGGGTCTCGTAGCCCTCGAGCCAGTCGTTGGTCTCGGGGTCGAAGCCCTCGGGGTAGATGTAGTTGCCCTGGTCGTCGTAGGACGCGGCCATGCCGTACAGGGTCGGGTCGAACTCGACCGACGCCGGGTCGGCACCGAAGGACTCGTTGGCCTGCTTCAGCGAGAGGCTGATGCGACGACGCTCCAGGTCGATGTCGATGACCTTGACGAAGATCTCGTCGTTGACCTGGACGACCTGCTCCGGGATCTCCACGTGGCGCTCGGCCAGCTCGGAGATGTGGACCAGGCCCTCGATGCCCTCGTCGACGCGCACGAACGCACCGAACGGAACGAGCTTGGTGACCTTACCGGGAACGACCTGCCCGATCTGGTGCGTACGGGCGAACTGCTGCCACGGGTCTTCCTGCGTCGCCTTGAGCGACAGGGAGACGCGCTCGCGGTCCATGTCGACGTCGAGAACCTCGACGGTGACTTCCTGGCCGACCTCGACAACCTCGGAGGGGTGGTCGATGTGCTTCCAGGACAGCTCGGAGACGTGCACGAGACCGTCGACGCCGCCGAGGTCCACGAACGCACCGAAGTTGACGATCGAGGAGACGACGCCGGAGCGGACCTGGCCCTTCTGCAGGGTCGTGAGGAACGTCTGGCGAACCTCGGACTGGGTCTGCTCCAGCCAGGCACGGCGGGACAGGACCACGTTGTTGCGGTTCTTGTCCAGCTCGATGATCTTGGCCTCGAGCTCCTTGCCCACGTAGGGCTGGAGGTCGCGGACACGGCGCATCTCGACGAGGGAGGCCGGCAGGAAGCCACGGAGGCCGATGTCGAGGATGAGACCACCCTTGACGACCTCGATGACGGTACCGGTGACGATGCCGTCCTCTTCCTTGATCTTCTCGATCGTGCCCCAGGCACGCTCGTACTGAGCGCGCTTCTTGGACAGGATGAGGCGGCCTTCCTTGTCCTCCTTCTGGAGAACCAGGGCCTCGATCTCGTCGCCGACCTTGACGACCTCGTTCGGGTCGACGTCGTGCTTGATCGAAAGCTCGCGGGAGGGGATGACGCCTTCGGTCTTGTAACCGATGTCGAGCAGGACCTCGTCCCGGTCGACCTTCACGATGACGCCGTCGACGATGTCGCCGTCGTTGAAGTACTTGATCGTCTCGTCGATCGCGGCGAGGAAGGCTTCCTCGTTACCGATGTCGTTGACCGCTACCTGCGGGGTGGTGGCGGTGGTCTCGGTGCTGCTCGTCATGTGGGAAAGGGCTCCGGTACGGACAGTGAGTCGTAGGTACTGCTACGCCGGGAGCCCGTATCACCTCTGCAGAAGCCGGACAGCTCGGGAAGCACCGAACCCGCCGGACGGGAGGCGCCTCGTGAACCGAGGGGACATACAACAGATGCGAGCGCGGCCTGCTAGGTCTGAGGCGCGCAGGCTCGCAGCGCAACTTGTAGCATACGGGGGCAGCCGGGCACGGTCAATGCGCGAAGGCGCACACCGGGGGCGCAACGGCGCATATCCGGCACAACTCGTGTTCCCCGAGGCCAGATCGGCCCCAGGAGACAAACCCACGGGCACGGGAGCCGTACTCACAGGTACCCCAAGGTACGTACCGCGTGCGGCGGGGTGAAGGCAAACTACAACGACGGACACGATGAGCCAAGAGATCTACCCGGCCGAACCCGAAGCGACCCGCCGCGAGGCGTCGGAGGCCGAGAGCAGCCGGGCCAGTCGCGGCTGGTGGGACCGGAACGCCGACGAGTACCAGAGCGACCACGGCGCCTTCCTGGGCGACGACCGCTTCGTCTGGGGGCCGGAAGGGCTCGACGAGGCGGAGGCCGGTCTGCTGGGCCCCGCCGGGTCGCTGCGCGGCCTGGACGTCCTGGAGATCGGCGCGGGCGCCGCGCAGTGCTCGCGCTGGCTCGCCGCGCAGGGGGCCCGGCCGGTGGCGCTGGACCTCTCGCACCGGCAGTTGCAGCACGCGCTGCGGATCGACGGCGACGCGCCGGCGGTCCGGCTGGTCGAGGCGGACGCCGGGGTGCTGCCGTTCCGGGACGGCTCCTTCGACCTGGCGTGCTCCGCCTACGGCGCGGTGCCGTTCGTCGCCGACCCCGTGCAGGTGTTCCGCGAGGTGCACCGGGTGCTGCGTCCCGGGGGCCGCTGGGTCTTCTCGGTGACGCATCCGGTGCGCTGGGCGTTCCCGGACGAGCCGGGGCCCGAGGGCCTGTCGGTCGCGGCCTCGTACTTCGACCGCACTCCTTACGTCGAGCAGGACGAGCGGGGCGAGGCCGTGTACGTCGAGCACCACCGGACGCTCGGCGACCGGGTGCGGGACGTGGTGGCCGGCGGCTTCCGGCTGGTCGACCTCGTCGAACCGGAGTGGCCGGCCTGGAACCACCAGGAGTGGGGCGGCTGGTCCCCCCTGCGCGGAAACCTGATCCCCGGCACGGCGGTCTTCGTCTGCGAGCGGGGCTGACGGAACCGGTCCCGCGGCACCGGCGCTCCGGCACGGGAGCGGGTCGTACGAGACTGGGGGCGTGATCCGTACCGACGCCCTGGACCAGTTGCCCGTACGCACCGCTGTGCCCGACCTGGAGCGGGCGCTCGACGACCGCGGTGTCGCGGTGCTGTGCGCGCCGCCCGGCACCGGCAAGACGACCCTCGTACCGCTGGTCCTGGCCGGTCTGGCCGGTGGCGGTCCGGTGCGCCGGGTGCTGGTCGCGGAGCCGCGGCGGATCGCGGCGCGGGCGGCGGCGCGGCGGATGGCGTGGCTCGTCGGGGAGCGGGCCGGCGGCCGGGTGGGGTTCACGGTCCGCGGGGAGCGGGTGGTGGGGCGCGACACGGTGGTGGAGGTGGTGACCACCGGTGTGCTGCTCCAGCGGCTCCAGCGCGACCAGGAGCTGGCCGGGGTCGACGCGGTGATCATCGACGAGTGCCACGAGCGGCATCTGGACGCGGACACGGTCGCGGCGTTCCTGCTGGACGTGCGGGAGGCGATCCGGCCCGATCTGCGGCTGGTCGCCGCGTCCGCGACGACGGACGCGCAGGGCTGGGCCCGGCTGCTGGGCGATGCCCCGGTGGTCGAGGCGGAGGGTGTCTCGCATCCGGTGGAGGTGGTCTGGGCGCCGCCCGCCTCGCCGGTGCGGCCGCCGCACGGGATGAGGGTCGATCCGGCGCTGCTGACGCATGTGGCCGCGACGGTGCGCCGGGCGCTCGCGGAGCGGGACGGGGACGTGTTGTGTTTTCTGCCGGGGGTCGGCGAGATCGGCCGGGTGGCGGGGCAGCTGACCGGGGTGGCCGCCGAGGTGCTCCAGGTGCACGGGCGGGCCCCGGCGGCGGTGCAGGACGCGGTGCTGGCCGGGTCGTCCGGCGAGCGGCGGCGGGTGGTGCTGGCGACCTCGGTCGCGGAGTCGTCCCTCACGGTGCCCGGGGTGCGGGTGGTGGTGGACTCGGGGCTGGCCAGGGAGCCGCGTACCGATCACGCCCGGGGGCTGAGCGCGCTGACGACGGTGCGGGCCTCGCAGGCGGCCGGAAGGCAGCGGGCGGGCCGGGCCGGGCGGGAGGCGCCCGGGGCGGTGTACCGGTGCTGGGCGCAGGCGGAGGACGGCAGGCTCGCCCGGTTCCCGTCCCCGGAGATCAAGGTCGCGGACCTGACGGCGTTCGCGTTGCAGGCGGCGTGCTGGGGCGATCCGGGGGCGTCGGGGCTGGCGCTGCTCGACCCGCCGCCCGCGGGTGCGATGAGCGCGGCGCGCGAGGTGCTGACGGCGACCGGCGCGGTGGACGCGGAGGGAAGGGTGACCGGCCGGGGCACCCGGATGTCGCGGCTGGGCCTGCATCCCCGGCTGGCGCGGGCGTTGCTGGACGGGGCCGCCGAGGTGGGCGGCCGGCGGGCGGCCGAGGTCGTGGCGCTGCTGAGCGAGGAGCCGCCGAGGGAGTACGGGGACGATCTGGCGGCCGCGTTGCGCGCGGCGCGGCGGGGCGGCGACGGGTACGCGGGGCGGTGGCGGCAGGAGGTGCGGCGGCTGTCCTCCTTCGTCGCGGACGCGGGCGGGGGCTCCGGGCCGGACGACGCGGCGGTGGGCCTGGTGGCCGCGCTGGCCTTCCCGGAGCGGGTGGCGCGGGCGCGGGGCGAGGGGGCGTTCCTGATGGTGTCGGGGACGGGTGCGCAGCCGCGGGACGGTTCGGGGCTGCGCGGTGCGCCGTGGCTGGCGGTCGCGGTGGCGGACCGGCCCGCGCACTCGGCGTCCGCGCGGGTGCGGCTCGCGGCCGTCATCGACGAGGACACGGCGCGGTCGGCCGCCGGGCATCTGCGGTTCGCGGGCGAGGAGGTCCACTGGGCGGGCGGCGACGTGGTGGCCCGCCGGGTGGAGCGGCTGGGGGCCGTCGAGCTGTCGGTGCGTCCGTTGAAGCAGCCGGCGCCCGGTCCGGTGCGTGAGGCGCTGGTCGAGGGGTTGCGGCGCGAGGGGCTCGGGCTGCTGCGCTGGACGCGCGAGACCGGGCAGCTGCGGGAGCGGCTCGCGTTCCTCCACCGTGAGCTGGGCGAGCCCTGGCCGGACGTGTCGGAGGATGCGCTGCTGGAACGTACCGGGCAGTGGCTGGAGCCCGAGCTGTCACGGGCCCGGCGCCGTTCCGACCTGGCCCGGATCGACGCGGGGCAGGCGCTGCGGCGGTTGCTGCCGTGGGCGACCGGCGAGGCGGTGCGGCTCGACGAGCTGGCGCCGGAGCGGATCGAGGTGCCGAGCGGTTCCCGGATCAGGGTGGAGTACGGCGGGGCTCAGCCGGTGCTCGCGGTGAAGCTCCAGGAGCTGTTCGGTCTGCGGGAGACCCCGAGGGTGGCCGGGGTGCCGGTCCTGGTCCACCTGCTCTCCCCGGCCGGCCGTCCCGCCGCCGTCACCGCCGATCTGGCGTCGTTCTGGCAGGACGGCTACCGCGCCGTACGGGCGGAGCTGCGCGGCCGCTATCCGAAGCACCCGTGGCCGGAGGATCCGACGACGGTGGAGGCGACCCGGTTCACCAAGAGGACCCGGCGGTAGGCGGCGCGGGTGGAGGAGCGGGGCCGGGGTGCGTGCGTCGCGGGGCGCAGGACCGGGCCGACGCGGAGCGTTGGTGACCGACGGCAACACCGCGGGGCGCGTGCCCCGGCCCCGCGACGCCGCGGTGCCCGCCGCCGGCTCCTCCGGGGCCCGGCTCAAGCGGGAGCGGGTGCGGGGGCGGGGTCCGGGCGGCGGGAGCGGGCCTCCAGCCAGAGGGCGAGGGCGAGCAGTCCGGCGCCGAGGACCAGGAAGCCCCAGGGCAGGTACGAGGTGAGGAGCAGGACCAGCAGGCGCTGGGACTTGACGAGGTCGACGATGGATTCGACGTAGTCCGGGCGCATCTTCACGTGTCCGGCGAACACGGTCATGGTGTCCTTCGGCATCCCCATCTTCTTGGCGTTGCGCAGCTCCTCCTTGTGTATTTCCTCGCCGTTGACCGGCGCTCCGGTGACCGGGTCCACCCAGAACATCCGCTGGGTGGTGTACCAGCGGGTCATGCCCGTCTTCGCGATCTGTTCCGGGCTGACGCCCTTGATCGGCATCTTCTTCGGCATCGGGACCTTGGTCCACGGGATGGTCTGCTCGAAGTAGTAGACGTCCATGCCGTGGAAGGTGCGGGTGCCCTTGAAGTGGATGGGCGAGCTGGTGCGGGTCTGGGCGTCGAAGTACTCGTAGTCGCGCTTCTGGGTGAGGAAGGGCCACTTGAACTCGATGCCGTCGCGCCTGACCGGGTCGCCGTCGACCATTTCGCCGGTGGCGTGGACGGGGGCCTGGCTGTGGGCGTCGAAGATGTAGCGTTCGGGGATCTCGGAGACCATCTTGCCGTCCGGTCCGGCCACGTAGCTGAGGGCGTCCCAGACGACGACGTCGCGGCCGGCGCTGCGTTCGATCTTCTCGGACTCCTCGACGTTCCCCTTGAGGGTCTGCACGATGGTGACCTTGGGGACCGTCTTCACCTTCATGTTGTCGTTGTAGTCGAGGAGGGTGGCGGGCTTCGCCTCCAGCACCGTCTCCTGGTACTGGCTGGGCGGGATCTTCGCCAGCCTGGGGAAGGCGTACCAGCGCAGCAGTGGCGACATGGCGGCGAAGAAGACGGCGAATGCCAGGAGTACGAGGCTGGCTCGGCGGCGCATGTGGGTGCCCTCCCTCGGCTTCGGTTGCTTTTGGTGGTCAGTGCCGGATCGGGGCACTAGTTCTTGGGGCCCGGGACGGTGGTCAGCAGGGGTTCGGGCGAGGTCTCTCCGGGCGGGGCGCCGATCGCCGTGATGGTGAAGACGAGCGCGAGGGCTGCGGCGAGCCCGATGGCGGCGGCGACGAGAGCTCGCATGCCGGTCCTCCCGGAGAGCACGGATCTGATGGGTCGTCAGGATTGGGGCACCGTAGCAACGCGGGCGCGAGATGAGAACACGTGGAACAGCCCCTCTGCCGGGTGGTGGCAGAGGGGCTGTTCCGACGTGCGGGGCAACGGGGTCAGGCGGTGGGCGTCCCGGAGGGCTCGGGCGTCCTCGACGGCTCGGGGGTACCGGAGGGGTCGGGCGTCCCGGCGGGATCGGGCGTTCCGGTGGGGTCGGGCGTTCCGGTGGGGTCGGCCGGCTCGACCTTCAGCTCGATGACGACCGTGGCGCCGCCCTCGGTGGTGAGGCGCAGCCTGTAGGTGCCCGCGGTGCCGTCGGCGTAGATCTCGGGCAGCTTCAGGGTGCCGTCGGCGCCGGTCTTCAGGTCCGTGAGGGTACGGACCGTCTTGTCGTCGGCGTCCTTGAAGTAGGGGCCCTTGTCGTTCTCGACCGGCTTCTCGTCGTCGGTGATCATGGTGGCGGTGACGGCGACACCCGCCGCGACCGCGCCCTTGTAGGTGGCCTTGACCTCGACGGTGTCGGCGAACTCGGTGCCGGCCTTTGTGGTCAGCGCCTTCTCGTCGGTCCTGGCGATCGCGTCGGCCGGGCGGCCGGTGACGGTCGCGCCGTAGGCGACGGCGGGCAGCGAGCGGCCGGTGGCGACGGCCCGCACCGTGAACTTCCCGGCCTTCTCACCGGCCTTCAGGACCGGGGCGGTGACCGTGCCGTCGGCGCCGGTCCGGAGGGTGGCCGTCTTCTTCCCGCCGTCGAAGGCCGCGTCGGTGTCACCGGCGACGGTGAAGGTCACGGACACCCTGGCGAGCGGGCCGCCGAGCTTGTTCTTGGCCCGGACCTTGATCCGCTCGGCGAAGGCGTCGCCCGCGGTGGCCGTCAGCGGGCCGGTACCGGCGTTCTCCACGCCCGCGAGGGTCTCGGCCGGCTCGGCGGGCGGCTTCGGCTCCGGGGTCGGCCCGGTCGATCCGCCGTCGCCCGGCTTCGAGGGGCCGGGGGCCGGCTTGCCGGGCCCGGACGGCGAGGGCGAGGGGCTCGGGCTGCCGGGGCCGGGGTCCGTGCCGCCGCCGAGGCCGGGCGGGACGGTGCCCGTTCCGTCGGGGATCTCGTGGGTGCCGCGCTTGTAGTAGTCGAACCACGAGCGGACGGTACGCAGATAGGCGTCCGAGTGGTTGTAGCTCAGGACCGCCCGGTCGAGGTCCGCGGCGAGGGACAGATCGCGGGAGCCGGCGCAGAGGTAGCGGCCGGCGGCGAGCGCCGCGTCGTAGATGTTGTTGGGGTCCTTGCGGCCGTCGCCGTTGCCGTCCTGGCCCCAGGTCGCCCAGGTGGACGGGATGAACTGCATCGGGCCGACGGCACGGTCGTGGGTCGAGTCCCCGTCGTACGCCCCGTTGTCGGTGTCCTTGATCATGGCGAAGCCCCGGCCGTCCAGGACCGGGCCGAGGATCGGTGAGAACGTGGTGCCGTTCGCGTCGACCCGGCCGCCGCGGGCCTGGCCGGACTCGACCTTGCCGATCGCGGCGAGCAGCTGCCAGGGCAGCCGGCAGGCCGCGTCGCTGCCGGCGACGGTCTGCTCGGCCTTCTTGTACGCGGCCAGGATGGAGGCCGGGATGCCGGATTCCGCGCTGCCGGTGACGGGCGGATTCGTGGACGTGCCGGGCTTGTCGGGGGTGTTCAGCGGCGGCAGGTCCGTGTAGTACGGCGAGTTGCCGGTGGCCGCGCTGTCGTCGGGCGGAGGTGTCGACCCGGTGGCCTGCGGGTCGTCGCTCCCGGTGACCAGCGTGGCGCCCGGGGCCCCCGAGGCGGAGAGCGCCGCCACGGCGACGGCGGCCACAGCGGTGGTGGTCGCCCCCTTGCGAAGCCGGCGACCGAATTGCGCTGCCATACCTCTGGCCCCTCCCCTTCGTCGACAGTCCGCGCTCCCCAGCGACAGGACTCAGGCGACCCTACGGCAACTTGTGCCGTAGGGGCACTGCGTACTGACCGGTTCTTACCTGTTTTTCACGTTCCCGACGGCAAGTTGTACGGCGGTGGTCAGAGGGGCTCGCACGGCTCGCGCATACTTGCCGCCATGCCGTTCACACTCAGTCATGCCGCCGCCGTACTGCCGGGGATGCGGCGGGACGGGACGGCGCGTGGAGGGCTGTTCGCCTCGGCCCTGGTCGCGGGTTCGTTCGCCCCCGACATGACGTACTACGCGGACACCGCGATCCCCGGCGCCATGGAGTTCGGGCAGGTCACCCACTCGGTGTGGGGCGTCATCACCGTCGATGTGCTGATCACCGCGGCCGTGGTGGCGCTGTGGCTGCTGCTGCGCGAACCGCTGGTGGCGCTGCTGCCGGCCAACCGGCAGGGGAGCGTCCACGCGTTCGTACGGGGTCGGCGCGGTGCGCGGGGGGTCCGGGAGGCCGTCGGGTTCGTGGGGTCGGCGATGATCGGGGCCGCCACGCATGTCGTCTGGGACGCCTTCACCCATCACGACCGGTGGGGTGTCCGCCTGGTGCCGGTGCTCGACGGGAGCGTCGGCGGATTCCCGGTGTTCCAGCTGGTGCAGTACGGCAGTTCGGCGGTGGCCCTGGCCGTACTCGCCCGGTTCACGGCCTCGGGGCTGCGCGCCACCGGGACCCGCCCGGTCCCGCCGTCGGTGCCGGTGCTGGACCGGCGGGGGCGGTGGGCGGCGGGGGCGCTGCTGAGCGTCTGCGCACTGCTCGGCATCGTCCACCGGTGCGCGCGCTGGTACGCGTACTTCGGGCACATCGACACCCCGCTCGACATCGTCCCGACCGCCTGCTTCGGCGCCGGGGCGGGGCTGGCGGTGGGCCTGGTGCTGTACGGGGTGTGGATGCGGCTGCGGATGCGGCGACCGCGTCCGGCCGCCCCCGTGGCCGAGGGCGTGTCCGTGAAGCCCTGATCCGGGCGAGGGGCCCTAGGAACGGGTGGCGGTCGCGCAGTTGCCGCCCGTGGCCGTCGTGCCGTTGCTCGTGTCGATCAGCCTGCTGCGGTCGTACGGATCGACGAGACGGGTCTTGTCGGTGGCCTGCTCGTCGTCCGTGCCGAAGGGGGGCACGAAGTAGCCGGTCGGGGCGGAGCAGCCGCCGTTGGTCATGTCGAGCGTGTACGAGACGAGGGACATCGTGCCCGGCTCGGTGATGACCTCGGCCGGGTCGTCCCAGCTCATCACCACCTGTCGCCGCACGATCGTACGGACGACCTCGGCGTCCCGCCCGCCGTCTCCCGCCGTGGTGACCGGGTAGACGAAGGTGACGTCGCCCGTCACCTCGACCGCCCCCTTCCTCCCCTCCCGGTAGGTGAGCCGGCCGCGGGTCCTGACCACGTCGCCGACCAGCCGGGACTGCTCCGGCCGGAAGCGGCTGAACAACAGCAGCGGGTCGGTCCTGCCGCTGGGCGCCTTCGACGACAGGGCGGTACGGAGATACTTCTGGACGTCCTCCTGATGCGGGTTCAGCATCGCGATCGCCTTCGTGGGCCGCTCACCGCGCAGCACTTGGGGGTCGAGCCCCGCGGCCACCAGGAAGTCCCGGCTCCGGCGCAGTGCCCGCTCCACCCGGGCGGTGTCCATCCAGCCCGTCGCCTCGGCCGGCGGCACCGTGATTCCCGCCGCGCCGTCGGCCCAGCGGGCGGCGGGCGAGCCCCGGAAGGGTTCGGCGAGGGTGGGGCGCAGATCCCGCTCGGCTCCGGGAGCCTCCTTCGGCCGCTCCGACTCGGCGGCCTGCGGCGCCCCGTCCTGCCCGCCGTCGTCACCGCCGAACCAGCCGGCGACCTGCTGCGGGAAGAACGTCATGACCAGAAGGGCCGCGACCACCACCAGACCGGTCATCACATACCGGCCCGTCCTGCGCCGGGGCCGGGCCGGAGCGTACGTACGCCATCCTTCCGGCTGCCCGGAGCTCTCCCGCAGCCGCTGCTCCGCCTCACGGGCGCGCGCCGACGGCTCCACAGGAGCCCCGGGCACACCCGCCACCGATTCGCGGAGGAACCGCTCCCACTCCTCTTCGGACACGGACGAATCGTCCGGCCCCCCAGCCCCGCTCACACCGCACTCCCGTTCCCGCCCGATTGCCCGATTGGTCGACTGCTCGGTGGGCGCGCGGCCGTCCGACCGGTCGGCTGCGCACCGGCCCACCAAAAGTCGGCCATATGATCGCATGATCAAGTCAGCGGCCTGCCGGGGCGGTGCGTCGGCTGTCAGGTCGCCGCACCCGCCGTCGGCACGGGCGCGGCATGTGCCGTTCCGGCAGCACGACCCGGGGCCCGGACACGCGGACGGGCCCGGAGCGTGCGCCCCGGGCCCGTCCGACACCTCCGGCAGATCAGTGCGCCGCGGACTCCCAGTCCGTGCCGACGCCCACCGAGACGTCCAGCGGGGCGCGCAACTGCACGGCCGTGGACATCTCGTGGCGCAGGATCTCCTCGACCCGCTCCCGCTCACCCCCGGCGATCTCCAGCACGATTTCGTCATGGACCTGGAGCAGCATCCGGGACTTCAGCTTCGCCTCGGTCAGCGCCCGGTCGACCTGGAGCATGGCCACCTTGACGATGTCCGCGGCCGTGCCCTGGATCGGTGCGTTGAGCGCCATCCGCTCGGCCATCTCGCGGCGCTGGCGGTTGTCGCTGTTGAGGTCGGGGAGGTAACGGCGGCGGCCGAAGGCCGTCTCCGTGTAACCGGTGGCCCGCGCCTCCTCCACCACCCGGTGCAGATAGTCCCGCACCCCGCCGAACCGCTCGAAGTAGGTGTCCATCAGACCGCGCGCCTCGCCGGCCTCGATGTTCAGCTGCTGGGAGAGGCCGAACGCGGAGAGCCCGTACGCGAGTCCGTAGCTCATGGCCTTGATCTTGCGGCGCATCTCCGGGTCCACGGCCGACTTGTCGACGCCGAAGACCTGCGAGGCGACCGTGGTGTGCAGGTCCTCGCCGGAGGTGAACGCCTCGATCAGGCCCTTGTCCTCGGAGAGATGCGCCATCACCCGCAGCTCGATCTGGCTGTAGTCGGCGGTCATCAGCGTCTCGAAGCCCTCGCCGACGACGAAGCCGCGGCGGATGGCCCGGCCCTCGTCCGTACGGACCGGGATGTTCTGCAGGTTGGGGTCGGTGGAGGAGAGCCGGCCCGTCGCCGCCACGGTCTGGTTGAACGTGGTGTGGATCCGGCCGTCCGCCGCGATCGTCTTGACCAGACCCTCGACGGTGACCCGCAGCTTGGCCTGCTCGCGGTGGCGCAGCATGATCACCGGCAGCTCGTGCTCGGTCTGCGCGGCGAGCCAGGCCAGCGCGTCGGCGTCCGTGGTGTACCCGGTCTTGGTCTTCTTCGTCTTCGGCAGGCCCAGCTCGCCGAAGAGGACCTCCTGGAGCTGCTTGGGCGATCCGAGGTTGAACTCGCGGCCGACCGCGGCGTGCGCCTCCTTCACCGCCTGCTGCACCGCACCGGCGAACTGCTGCTCCATGCCTTCCAGATGGGCCCGGTCGGCGGCGATGCCGTGCCGCTCCAGACGGGCCAGCAGCGCGGACGTCGGCAGCTCCATGCCGTGCAGCAGCTCGGCCGCGCCGACCTCCGCCAGCCGCGTGGTGAACGCGTCGCCCAGGTCCAGGACCGCGCGGGCCTGCGCCATCAGGGACTCGGCCTCGGCCTGGTCGTCCGCACCGAAGGCCAGCTGTCCGTCGGACGCGGCGGCGGGGGTCAGCTCGCGGCCCAGGTACTCCACCGCCAGCGCGTCCAGCGCGAAGGAGCGCCGGCCGGGCTTGACCAGATAGGCGGCCAGCGCGGTGTCCATCGTGACGCCCTCGACCTGCCAGCCGTGCTCGGGGAAGACCCGCATGGCGCTCTTCGCGTTGTGCATGACCTTGGGCCGGTCCGCGTCGGCGATCCACGCGGCGAACGCCTGCTCGTCGCCCTCGTCGATCGCGGCCGGGTCGAACCACGCCGCCGCACCGTCCGCCGCGGCCAGCGCGACCTCGGTGACCGCGCCGGAGCCCAGCGCCCAGGTGTCGACGGTGGCCACACCGAGCGGCTGCCCGCCGTGCCCGGCGAGCCACGGCGCGAGCTCGCCCGCGCCCAGCACCGCACCGTCCAGCTCGACGCCCGCGGCGGGCGCCGGGGCCTCGTCCTCGGCCGCACCCGGGTCGACGGCCAGCAGCCGCTCGCGCAGGCTCGGGTTGCGGATCTCCAGGACGTCCAGCACACCGGTCACCGCCGTGCGGTCGTACGGGGCGCGCTCCAGGTCCTGGGGGGTCTTCGGCAGCTCCACGTCGCGGACCATCTCGGTCAGCCTGCGGTTCAGCCGCACCGCGTCCAGGTGGTCCCGGAAATTCTGACCGGCCTTGCCCTTGACCTCCTCGGCCCGCTCGACCAACTCGGCGAACGAACCGAACTGGTTGATCCACTTCGCGGCGGTCTTCTCACCGACGCCGGGGATGCCCGGGAGGTTGTCCGACGGGTCGCCGCGCAGCGCCGCGAAGTCCGGATACTGCTGCGGCGTGAGCCCGTACTTCTCCTCGACCTTGGCCGGGGTGAACCGGGTCAGCTCCGAGACGCCCTTGGTCGGGTACAGCACCGTGACGTTGTCCGTGATCAGCTGGAACGAGTCCCGGTCACCGGTGACGATCAGCACCTCGAAGCCGGCCGCCTCGGCCTGTGTGGCCAGCGTGGCGATGACGTCGTCCGCCTCGAAGCCGTCGACCGCGAAACGGTCCGCGTGCATCGCGTCCAGCAGCTCGCCGATCAGCTCGACCTGCCCCTTGAACTCGTCCGGGGTCTTCGAGCGGTTCGCCTTGTACTCAGGGAACTCCTGGGAGCGCCAGGTCTTGCGGGAGACGTCGAACGCCACCGCGAAATGCGTCGGCGCCTCGTCACGCAGTGTGTTCGCGAGCATCGACGCGAAGCCGTACACCGCGTTCGTCGGCTGCCCCGACCCTGTCGTGAAATTCTCCGCAGGCAGCGCAAAGAACGCCCGGTACGCCAGGGAGTGCCCGTCCATCAGGAGCAGGCGCGGTCGGTTGTCTGCCGTCTTCTTCGATGCCGTCTCAGCCACGCCCCCGATCCTGCCACGGACCACTGACATTCCCGACCGACCCGGCTCGGCGCCCGCCCTGTCCGTGCCGCGTGACAGGATCGCGGGAGGAACACGGACAGCACCGCTGCGCACAGCACACCGCCCAGGTCCGCCGCCGGCTCGAAGGGGAGCACGCAATGGCCACCAAACCGCCCACGGGTGACCCGGCCCAGGACGCGCCGCAGGTCGAGCCGGCCCAGCACTCGGCCGCCGGGCTGCCCGCCGTCGCCCACAGCCTGCTCATGGCCCGGCAGCAGATGGGCGTGCGGCGCACCGCGCAGACCCTCCTCAAGGTCAACCAGAAGAACGGCTTCGACTGCCCCGGCTGCGCCTGGCCCGAGGGCGACAAGCGGCACACCGCGGAATTCTGCGAGAACGGCGCCAAGGCCGTCGCCGAGGAGGCGACGCTGCGCCGGGTCACCCCCGACTTCTTCGCCGCGCACCCGGTCGCCGACCTCGCCGCCCGCAGCGGGTACTGGCTGGGCCAGCAGGGCCGGATCACCCAGCCGATGTACCTCCCCGAGGGCGCCGAGCGGTACGAGGCGGTGACCTGGGAGCGCGCCTTCGGCATCATCGCCGAGGAGCTGCGCGCGCTCGGCTCCCCCGACGAGGCGCTCTTCTACACCTCGGGCCGCACCAGCAACGAGGCCGCGTTCCTGCTCCAGCTGTTCGCCCGCGAATTCGGCACCAACAACCTCCCCGACTGCTCCAACATGTGCCACGAGTCCTCCGGCTCCGCACTGACGGAGACCATCGGCATCGGCAAGGGCAGCGTCTTGCTGGAGGACCTCCACCGGGCGGACCTGATCATCGTCGCCGGGCAGAACCCCGGCACGAACCACCCGCGGATGCTCTCCGCCCTGGAGAAGGCCAAGTCGGCCGGCGCGAAGATCATTTCGGTGAATCCGCTCCCCGAGGCCGGCCTGGAGCGCTTCAAGAACCCGCAGACCCCGCTCGGCATGATCAGGGGCACCGCGCTCAACGACCTCTTCCTTCAGATCCGGATCGGCGGCGACCAGGCCCTCTTCCGGCTCCTCAACAGGATGATCCTGGAGACCGACGGCGCCGTCGACGAGGCCTTCGTACGGGAGCACACCCACGGCTACGAGGAGTTCGCCGCCGCCGCCCGCGAGGCCGACTGGGCACAGACCCTCGCCGCCACCGGCCTCGACCGCGGGACCATCGAGGAGGCCCTGGCCATGGTCCTCGCCTCGGAGCGCACCATCGTCTGCTGGGCCATGGGCCTCACCCAGCACAAGCACTCCGTGCCGACCATCCGCGAAGTCGTCAACTTCCTGCTGCTGCGCGGCAACATCGGCCGCCCGGGCGCCGGGGTCTGCCCCGTCCGGGGCCACTCCAACGTGCAGGGCGACCGCACCATGGGCATCTTCGAGCGCCCCGCCCCCGCCTTCCTGGACGCCCTCGACGCGGAGTTCAAGATCACCTCGCCGCGCCACCACGGCTACGACGTCGTCCGCTCCATCCGGGCCCTGCGCGACGGCGACGCCAAGGTCTTCTTCGCCATGGGCGGCAACTTCGTCTCGGCCACCCCCGACACGGACGTCACCGAGGCCGCGATGCGCCGCGCCCACCTCACCGTCCATGTCTCCACCAAGCTCAACCGCTCGCACGCGGTGACCGGCACCCGCGCGCTGATCCTGCCGACACTGGGCCGCACCGACAAGGACGTCCAGGCGAGCGGCAAGCAGTTCGTCACCGTCGAGGACTCCATGAGCATGGTCCACGCCTCGCGCGGCAACCTCACCCCCGCGAGCCCCCATCTGCTCTCCGAGCCCGCCATCGTCGCCCGCCTCGCCCGTGCCGTGCTCGGCCCCGCGTCGCACACCCCGTGGGAGGAGTTCGAGAAGGACTACGCCACGATCCGCGACCGCATCTCCCGCGTCGTCCCCGGCTTCGAGGACTTCAACGCCCGTGTCGCGCGTCCCGGCGGCTTCACCCTCCCGCACGCCCCGCGCGACGAGCGCCGTTTCCCCACCGCGACCGGCCGGGCCAACTTCACCGCCGCCCCCGTCGAGTACCCCGAACTCCCCGAAGGCAGACTGCTGTTGCAGACCCTGCGCTCCCACGACCAGTACAACACCACCGTCTACGGCCTCGACGACCGCTACCGCGGCATCAAGGGCGGCCGCCGGGTCGTCCTGGTCAACCCCGACGACGCCCGCGCCCTCGGCCTGGCCGACGGGGCGTACACCGACCTGGTCGGCGAATGGAAGGACGGCGTGGAGCGCCGCGCCCCCGGCTTCCGGGTCGTCCACTACCCGACGGCCCGGGGCTGCGCCGCCGCCTACTACCCGGAGACCAATGTGCTGGTCCCCCTCGGCTCCACCGCCGACACCAGCAACACCCCGGCCAGCAAGTCCGTCGTCGTCCGCTTCGAGAACACCACCGCCCGGCCGGAACGCGCGGCCGGGCCGAACACCGGACCGGACAAGCCCTAAGCGTCCGCTCAGCCGTCTGATAAGAACGATGTACACAGCAATGAAGCAGTGAACCATCGCAGACGATCGGAGCCGGACCCATGGGCGAGCACACCGCACCCAAGTTCCCCCAGGAGATCATCGACGAGTACGCCGCCCTCGGCGTCGACCTGCCCGCGCTCTTCTCCGCCGGCCACCTCGGCGAACGCATGGGCGTCACCGTCGTCGAGGCCTCCGCGGAGCGCGTCGTGGGCACCATGCCCGTCGAGGGCAACACCCAGCCCTACGGACTGCTGCACGGCGGCGCCTCCGCCGTGCTCGCCGAGACCCTCGGCTCCATCGGCTCCATGCTCCACGGCGGAGCCGGCAAGCTCGCCGTCGGTGTCGACCTGAACTGCACCCACCACCGCGGCGTGCGCAGCGGACTCGTCACCGGTGTCGCCACCCCCGTGCACCGCGGCCGCTCCACCGCCACCTACGAGATCGCCATCACCGACGAACAGGACAAGCGGGTCTGCACCGCGCGTCTCACCTGCATGCTCCGTGACGCCCCCCGGCCCGACGCCGCCTGACGGTCCGGAACACACCGCACAACACACTGCGGCACCACTGCCCGGCCGGAACACAATCCGGCCGGGCAGCGCCATATCCGCCCACAACCACGCCCAACACAACAGGAGTTGGCATTCAAATGCGCCAACTCCCTTGACCAGAACCCGCGTTGTGTGGCCAACTCGGCATCCCACACACACCACACCGCGTCGATCACATCAGCCCCGATGTGACACTGCGTAACCATCGCCCGGTCCGCGGACACCACCACACGGACCCACCGACCCGGCCGCGAAGCCGCCGGGCACCTCGCCGCGCCCACCCGCGCCGCACCCCTCCCCACCTCGTACGACAGCAGCATGATCGGCTCAAGCCCCTTAGCAGAGCTGCAAGTTCTCAGAATGCGGTCACTTCACGGTCCGGTAAAAAGCCGTACATGTCCGCACAGCCACCTCAAGCCTTCCTCAACGGCATAACAAGACAGTCACATCCTGCGGCTGAGTCATCCCCGACCCCCACACCTGCGCCTAGAGTCACCGCCAGTCACCGCGCCGCCGGGCGCGTCTGCAGCACGGCCCTGTACCACCCAGTACGGCCCGGCGAACGACACGGCACCTCAAGCAGAGGAGGCCGCGCCAGGGAAAGGACCTTTCGTGCGACACCGTTCTTTGCTCATACTCACCACCGTGCTCACGACCGGAGCACTGACCCTCACCGCCTGCGGGTCGCGCGACGACAGCAAGAAGGGCGGCGACAGCGGCGGCACCCAGACCGTCGTCATCGGCGTCGACGCGCCGATCACCGGCGACCTGTCCGCCCTCGGCCTCGGCATCAAGAACTCCGCCGACCTCGCCGCCAAGACGGCCAACAAGGAAAACACCGTCCCCGGCATCAAATTCGAGGTCAAGCCCCTCGACGACCAGGCACAACCCTCGGTCGGCCAGCAGAACGCCCAGAAGTTCATCGACGACGACACCGTTGTCGGCGTCGTCGGCCCCCTGAACTCCGGCGTCTCCCAGTCGATGCAGAAGCCGCTCAACGACGCCAACCTCACCCAGGTCTCCCCCGCCAACACCGGCACCGAGCTCACCCAGGGCGAGAACTGGAAGACCGGCGACAAGAAGCGCCCCTTCAAGACCTACTTCCGCACCGCCACCACGGACCAGATCCAGGGCGCCTTCGCAGCGAAGTACCTCTACAACAACGCGAAGATCAAGCAGGTCTACCTCATCGACGACCAGAAGCCCTACGGCGCCGGTCTCGCCGCGTCCTTCAAGAACACCTTCACCACCCTCGGCGGCAAGATCGTCGGCTCCGACCACGTCAACCCCGACGACCGCGACTTCAACGCCGTCGTCACCAAGGTCAAGAAGTCCGGCGCAAAGGCCGTCTACTACGGCGGCGAGTACCCCGCCGGCGCACCCCTGAGCCAGCAGCTCAAGGACAGCTTCCAGGTCCCGCTCATGGGCGGCGACGGCATGTACAGCGCCGACTTCATCAAGCTGAACAAGAAGGCCCAGGGCGACATCGCCACCTCCGTCGGCAAGCCCGTCGAAGAGCTCGACTCGGCCAAGGCGTTCATCGCGAACTACAAGGCGGCCGGATACAAGGACGCCTACGAGGCGTACGGCGGCGGCACCTACGACGCCACCTGGTCGATCATCGAAGCCGTCAAGATCGCCGTCGCCGACAACGGCGGCAAGCTCCCCAGCGGCGACGACGCCCGCACCAAGGTCCTCGCGGCCATGGCCAAGGTCAAGTTCGACGGCGTCACCGGCCCCGTCTCCTTCGACGAATACGGCGACACCACCAACACCATGATGACCGCCTACCAGGTCGACGGCGGCAAGTGGACCTCCAAGCTCAGCGAGGCCTACAAGCCGTAACAAGCTCCCGGGCCACGCCTGACCCACACCAGACCGCGCGGGAGCGCCACCAGCGCCCCCGCGCGGTGCCATATCCGAACCACTCCACGGAGGCCCTGCGGTGAACGAACTGCCGCAACAGCTGGCCAATGGACTCATCCTCGGCGCGATGTACGGACTCATCGCGATCGGCTACACGATGGTCTACGGAATCATCCAGCTCATCAACTTCGCCCACGGCGAGATCTTCATGATCGGAGGCTTCGGAGCTCTCACCGTGTACCTCTGGATGCCGGCCGGTGTCTCCCTCCTCGCGATCATCCCCCTCATGATCATCGGCGGCGTCATATGCTCCGTCGCCGTCAGCACGGCCGCCGAACGCTTCGCGTACCGACCGCTGCGCTCCGCCCCCCGGCTGGCCCCGCTGATCACCGCGATCGGACTCTCGCTCGCACTCCAGCAAGCCATCTGGAAGTGGTACCCCGACGCCAAGAAGGACCGCTCCTTCCCCCAGTTCAAGGGCGAAGCGATCGACATCTTCGGCGCCCACATCCAGCGCGGCGACCTCTTCGTCCTCATCACCGCACCCATCTGCATGCTCGCCCTCGGGCTCTTCGTCTCCAAGACCCGCTCCGGCCGCGGCATGCAAGCCACCAGCCAGGACCCCGACACCGCCAAGCTCATGGGCATCAACACCGACCGCATCATCGTCATGGCCTTCGCCATCGGTGCCGCGTTCGCCGCCGTCGCCGCCGTCGCCTACGGGCTCAAGAACGGCCAGATCGGCTTCAAAATGGGCTTCATCATGGGCCTCAAGGCCTTCACCGCAGCCGTACTCGGCGGCATCGGCAACATCTACGGAGCCATGCTCGGCGGCGTCGTACTCGGCATCGCCGAATCCCTCGCCACCGGCTACATGAGCAACGTCCCCGGCATGGACCTCTTCGGCGGCGGCGCCTGGAAGGACGTATGGGCCTTCGTCCTCCTCATCATCGTCCTGCTGCTCCGTCCCCAGGGACTGCTCGGCGAACGCGTCGCGGATCGGGCGTGATACGGATGACCACCAACCACACCACCGCACCCGGCCCCGCATTCCTGCCGATCCCCCCGGCCGCGGCCCGCATCGGCACCACCGCGGGATCCGCCGTCGCACTGGCCGGCACCTTCCTCGCCTGGACCTGGACCGACGAATTCCCCGGCGACCTCACCGTCACCGGCTACCCCGGCGGCCTCCAGGTCCTCACCCTCATCAGCGCCGCACTCACCCTGCTCCTCACACTGTCCGGATACGGCATCCGAGGCCTGCGCTGGCTCACCCCCGGCGGCACCAACAGCCCCGTCCGTCTCCTCGCCCTCGGCACCCTCGGCACCACCGGCTACACCATCGGTGCCATCGCCTACGACCTCGGCGGCATCGTCAACCTGGAACCCGGCGCCTGGGTCAGCGGCATCGGCGCCCTCCTCGCCACCGTCGCCGCACTCGGCCTCCCCGGCGACCAGCCGCTCGACGGAACCGCGACCACCGCCTGGCAGCGCTTCCGCAACAGCCTCGGCGCCCCCCACGCCCGCCGCGCCAAGGCACTCCCCTCCTGGGCCGAGATCCTCATCATCGTCGCCGCGTTCGGCATCGGCCTCCATGTCTTCGCCTACGGCATCGACACCGACTACACCGAACTCTTCATCGGCTTCCTCATCACCGTCGGCTTCGCCTTCACCGCACTCCACCGGGCCGGACTCGTCTCCCGCCTCACCGCGCTGACCTCGAAGCACCGCAACATCACACTCACCGCCGCCCTCGTCGCAGCCGTCTGCTTCCCCTTCACCCAGCAGAAGGAGGAGTTCGCACTCATCGGCGCCAACATCCTCATCTTCGGCACGGTGGCACTCGGCCTCAACGTCGTCGTCGGCCTCGCCGGCCTGCTCGACCTCGGATACGTCGCCTTCCTCGGAGTCGGCGCCTACGCCGCCGCCCTGGTATCCGGCTCCACCATGTCCGCGATCGGCGTCGAATTCCCCTTCTGGGCCGCCGTCCTCACCGGCGCCGGAGCCTCACTCGTCTTCGGCGTACTCATCGGCGCACCCACCCTGCGACTGCGCGGCGACTACCTCGCCATCGTCACACTCGGCTTCGGTGAAATCTTCCGCCTCACCGTGAACAACCTCAACGGCAACAGCGGACCCGACCTCACCAACGGCTCCCAGGGCATCCCCAGCATCCCCGACCTCAACTTCTTCGGATTCGACTTCGGGCTCAAGCACAACATCCTCGGCTTCGACCTCGGCAGGTCCTCCAACTACTACCTGCTGATGCTCGTCTTCACCGCCGTCGTCGTACTCGTCTTCCGCCGCTCCGGAGAATCCCGCATCGGCCGCGCCTGGGTCGCCATCCGCGAGGACGAGACCGCAGCCACCGCCATGGGCATCAACGCCTTCCGGCTCAAGCTGCTCGCCTTCGCCCTCGGCGCCACCCTCGCCGGACTCGCCGGAACCGTCCAGGCACACGTCAACTACACCGTGACGCCCGAGCAGTACCAGTTCGCCGGCTCCGTGCCACCCAACTCCGCCTTCCTCCTCGCCGCCGTCATCCTCGGCGGCATGGGAACCCTCAGCGGCCCCCTGGTCGGCGCCGCGATGCTCTACCTCATCCCGGCGAAGCTGCAGTTCATGCAGGACTACCAGCTCTTCCTCTTCGGCATCGCACTCATCCTCCTGATGCGCCTGCGACCCGAAGGACTCGTCGCCGACCGCCGCAAGCAACTCGAATTCCACGAGAACGACCAGCCCGACGTACCCGAACCGCGACAGTCCGAAGAGACCGCCGCCGGCATCGCCAAGGCGGGGGTGTGACCACCATGACCACCACCACGAAAACCGCCACCACCGTCCTCGACGCCAACGGCGTGACCATGCGCTTCGGCGGCCTCACCGCCGTACGCAATGTCGACCTCACCGTCAACGCGGGCGAGATCGTCGGCCTCATCGGCCCCAACGGTGCCGGCAAGACCACCTTCTTCAACTGCCTCACCGGCCTGTACGTCCCCACCGAGGGCAAGGTCAGCTACAAGGGCACCGTCCTGCCGCCCAAGCCCCACCTCGTCACCCAGGCAGGCATCGCCCGCACCTTCCAGAACATCCGGCTCTTCGCCAACATGTCCGTCCTGGAGAACGTCCTCGTCGGACGCCACACCAGGACCAAGGAGGGCCTCTGGTCCGCCCTCCTGCGCCTGCCCGGCTTCGCCAGGGCGGAGCAGGCCAGCCGCGAACGGGCCATGGAACTCCTGGAGTTCATCGGCCTCGCCGACAAGGCCGACCACCTCGCGCGCAACCTCCCCTACGGAGACCAGCGCAAGCTGGAGATCGCCCGCGCACTGGCCAGCGACCCCGGACTCCTGCTCCTCGACGAGCCCACCGCCGGCATGAACCCGCAGGAAACCCGCGTCACCGAAGAGCTCATCTTCGCCATCCGTGACCAGGGCATCGCCGTCCTCGTCATCGAGCACGACATGCGGTTCATCTTCAACCTCTGCGACCGCGTCGCCTGCCTCGTCCAGGGCGAAAAGCTCGTCGAAGGCTCCCCGGCCGAGGTCCAGAGCGACGAACGCGTCGTCGCCGCCTACCTCGGCACCCCCTTCGAAGGCGCCCCCGGCGCCGAAGAAGCCGCCGAGGTCGAAGCCGCCGAAGCCGGAGCCGACACCGCGAAGACAACCACCACCAGCACCAGCACCGAGGAGGAGGACACCCGATGACCGCACTTCTGGAGGTCGAGGACCTCCGCGTCGCCTACGGCAAGATCGAAGCCGTCAAGGGCATCTCCTTCACCGTCGAGGCCGGCCAGGTCGTCACCCTCATCGGCACCAACGGTGCGGGCAAGACCACCACCCTGCGCACCCTCTCCGGCCTGCTCAAGCCGGTCGGCGGCCGCATCGTCTTCGACGGCCGGCCACTCACCGACGTCCCCGCCCACAAGGTCGTCGCCCTCGGCCTCGCGCACTCCCCCGAGGGACGCCACATCTTCCCCCGGCTGACCATCACCGAGAACCTCCAGCTCGGCGCCTACCTCCGCAACGACAAGGCAGGCATCGAGAAGGACATCCAGCGCGCCTACGAGCTCTTCCCCATCCTCGGGGAACGCCGGAAGCAGGCAGCCGGAACCCTCTCGGGCGGCGAACAGCAGATGCTCGCCATGGGCAGGGCCCTCATGTGCCGGCCCAAGCTCCTGATGCTCGACGAACCGTCGATGGGCCTCTCGCCGATCATGATGCAGAAGATCATGGCGACCATCGTCGAGCTGAAGGCCCAGGGCACCACCATCCTGCTCGTGGAGCAGAACGCCCAGGCAGCGCTCTCCCTCGCGGACCAGGGCCACGTCATGGAGGTCGGCAGGATCGTCCTCTCCGGCACCGGCCCGGACCTCCTCCACGACGAGTCCGTCCGCAAGGCGTACCTCGGCGAGGACTGACACACAACGGAAAGGCCCGCGCCCCGGACAACCGGGACGCGGGCCTTCCTCGTACTCGCCTACGGCCTACTCGGCCGCCTTCTTCTTCTCCTCGGCGTCCTCGATCAACGCCTCGGCCAGCTGCTGCATCGACAGCCGCCGGTCCATCGACGTCTTCTGGATCCACCGGAACGCGGCCGGCTCGGAAAGCCCGTAGTCCGTCTGCAGAATGCTCTTCGCCCGGTCGACCAGCTTCCGCGTCTCCAGCCGCTGCGCGAGATCCGCGACCTCGGTCTCCAGCGCCTTCAGCTCCGCGAACCGGGACACCGCCATCTCGATGGCCGGCACCACGTCGCTCTTGCTGAACGGCTTCACCAGATACGCCATCGCCCCGGCGTCCCGGGCCCGCTCGACGAGATCGCGCTGCGAGAACGCGGTCAGCATCAGGACCGGCGCGATGGACTCCTCGGCGATCTTCTCGGCGGCGGAGATCCCGTCCAGAACCGGCATCTTCACATCGAGGATCACCAGATCCGGCCGGTGCTCCCGCGCCAGCTCGACGGCCCGCTGCCCGTCCCCGGCCTCGCCGACGACCGCGTAGCCCTCTTCCTCCAGCATCTCTTTGAGATCGAGACGGATGAGCGCCTCGTCCTCGGCGATGACGACGCGGGTCGTCAGCGGCGGAACGTGCGACTTGTCGTCGTCGGCGGCGGGCTGGGGCGACTCGGGCGTGGTCACGGGGCTCCTTTTTTCAAGGCAGGTGCTGCTACCTGAGCCTACCTAGCTCCTGTATGTTTGAGTCACAGCGGGCCTACGCTAACCTTTGATGCTAAGGCCAGCCCTGGTAGTCCAGCGGAAGAGACACGGTGCTCAAACCACCGACAGCGTGGGTTCGAATCCCACCCAGGGCACTTTACCTTTGATTCCAAGGCCCGACATCACTTTGTGATCTTCACTCCTGTCGGTGAACGTGTCTTCGAATCCGGGACGCATCGGCGAGGTCCGCACAAGACTCCGCCACATGGAACAGCACAATCCATCGATACGTGACGAAGCACTTGCCCTCTTGCGGGGCGGCAACACCAATCGAGCGGTTGCAGAACTCCTCAATGTCCCTCGTGGAACTATCGGCTGGTGGCTGCACCAGGATCGCAAGCGCCGCGGCGTGCGATACGAGCAGCCCACCGACTGCCCGTCATGTACGGGGCGGGACTTCGACCGCATCGCGTACGCGTATCTGCTGGGCCTCTACCTCGGAGACGGCCACATCATCTCCAAGCCCAAACAGCACCACCTGTCAATCTTCTGCGGTGATGCATGGCCCGGCCTGATCGATGAGGCAGAGTCGGCAATGCGCAAGGTGATGCCCTTGCCACGTACCGGGCGCCGGCAAAAAAGCGGGTGCGTCGAGGTCAAGTCCTTCACGAAGCACTGGACATGCCTCTTCCCCCAGCACGGCCCCGGCAAGAAGCACGAGCGCCCCATCGTTCTGGCCTCCTGGCAGCAGGAGATCGTCGACGCCCACCCCTGGGACTTCGTCCGTGGACTCATCCACTCCGACGGCTGCCGGAACATGAACTGGACCACCAGGACGGTCGGTGGCGTGCGGAAGCGCTACGAGTATCCGCGGTACTGGTTCACCAACGTCTCGGACGACATCCGGCAGCTCTACACCGACACCCTCGACAAGCTCGGCATCGAGTGGAAGCACTGCACTCGCGCCGGAAAGCGCTACAACATCTCCGTCGCCCGACGGGCGTCCGTCGCGCTGATGGACGCCCACGTCGGGCCGAAGCACTGACGACCGGCCTACTTGGGGCTGTCGTCCTCGCCGATGTGGTGCACCCGCACCAGGTTCGTCGAGCCGGGGACGCCCGGCGGGGAGCCGGCCGTGATGACCACGACGTCGCCCTTTTCGCAGCGGCCGATCTTCAGCAGCTCCTCGTCGACCTGGGCGACCATCGCGTCGGTCGACTCCACGTGCGGGCCGAGGAAGGTCTCTACACCCCAGGTCAGATTCAGCTGGGAGCGGGTGGCCGGGTCCGGGGTGAAGGCCAGGAGCGGAATGGGTGAGCGGTAGCGGGACAGGCGCCGGACCGTGTCGCCGCTCTGGGTGAAGGCGACCAGGAACTTCGCGCCCAGGAAGTCGCCCATCTCGGCCGCCGCGCGGGCCACCGCGCCGCCCTGGGTGCGGGGCTTGTTGCGGTCGGTCAGCGGCGGGAGGCCCTTGGTGAGGATGTCCTCCTCGGCGGCCTCGACGATGCGGGACATCGTGCGGACCGTCTCGACGGGGTACTTGCCCACGCTGGTCTCGCCGGAGAGCATCACCGCGTCCGTGCCGTCGATGACGGCGTTGGCAACGTCGGAGGCCTCGGCGCGGGTGGGGCGGGAGTTGTCGATCATCGAGTCGAGCATCTGGGTGGCGACGATGACCGGCTTGGCGTTGCGCCGGGCGAGTTTGATCGCGCGCTTCTGGACGATCGGCACCTGCTCCAGGGGCATTTCGACGCCGAGGTCGCCGCGGGCGACCATGATGCCGTCGAAGGCGGCGACGATGCCGTCGATGTTCTCGACGGCCTGGGGCTTCTCCACCTTGGCGATGACGGGGAGGCGGCGGCCCTCCTCGTCCATGATGCGGTGGACGTCCTCGATGTCGCGTCCGCTGCGCACGAAGGAGAGGGCGATGATGTCGGCGCCGGTGCGCAGGGCCCAGCGGAGGTCTTCGATGTCCTTCTCGGAGAGTGCGGGGACGGAGACGGCGACGCCGGGGAGGTTGAGGCCCTTGTGGTCGGAGACCATGCCGCCCTCGACGACGGTGGTGCGGACGCGGGGGCCGTCGACCTCGGTGACTTCGAGGGTCACGCGGCCGTCGTCGACGAGGATGCGTTCGCCGGGGGTGACGTCGTCGGCGAGGCCGTCGTAGGTGGTGCCGCAGGTGTGACGGTCGCCTTCGACGGGCTCGACGGTGATGGTGAAGCTGTCGCCGCGTTCAAGGAGTACGGGGCCTTCGCGGAAGCATCCGAGGCGGATCTTCGGGCCTTGAAGGTCGGCGAGGATGCCGACGCTGTGTCCGATCTCGTCGGAGGCCTTGCGCACGCGGTGGTAGCGCTCTTCGTGTTCGGCGTAGGTGCCGTGGCTGAGGTTGAGGCGGGCGATGTCCATTCCCGCTTCGACCAATGCCTTGATCTGGTCGTATGTGTCGACGGCGGGGCCCAGGGTACAAACGATTTTTGCTCGGCGCATGGTTCGACCCTAGACCTTACCTACGGGTAGTTATTCAGCGTGCCGTGACCGCTCAACGACCTTTGGATGAAGGGTTATTGACAAGTGTTGAATTGTGCGGCGGGGTGCTCGGATGAGCATTCTCTTTCAGAGTTTTGGCGGTGACATGATGAAGCGGGCGTTGACCTGGGCGTAGACGGTCTGGCGTTGGGGTTCGAGGTCGAGGGCGGGGGCGGGCGCGGGTGCCG
>NZ_JBCEWQ010000070.1:0-43296 GCF_038448545.1 Streptomyces sp. CLV115 | reverse complement strand
AGGCGTAACACCGACGCCCCGGGGGGCGGGCCGGCCGGCCCGCCCCCCGGGGCATCTTCTTCTTCACCGCTGGAAGAGGCGGCGTCGTACGTGTGTACAAGTCGTCCACCCCCGTGTGGGTGATCCTTCCAACGGGGCGCAGTATGCGTCCTGGCGCATGACTACACTTCTCCACACATACACGCGTCAGGCCCACAGTGTCGTGCGTCTTCCACGCGGCAAGCCCCTCCACCGCCTGCGGCCGTCGGGACGGCCGTCCGCACTGGACCTGTGAGGACTCACGTGAGCTCGAAACCTGTCGTACTCATCGCTGAAGAGCTGTCGCCCGCCACGGTGGACGCGCTGGGCCCGGACTTCGAAATCCGGCACTGCAACGGCGCGGACCGCGCCGAGCTCCTCCCCGCGATCGCCGATGTCGATGCCATCCTGGTGCGTTCCGCCACCAAGGTCGACGCCGAGGCCATCGCCGCCGCCAAGAAGCTGAAGGTCGTCGCCCGTGCGGGCGTCGGCCTGGACAACGTCGACGTCTCCGCCGCCACCAAGGCCGGCGTGATGGTCGTGAACGCGCCGACCTCCAACATCGTCACCGCCGCCGAGCTGGCCTGCGGTCTGCTGGTTGCCACCGCGCGCAACATCCCGCAGGCCAACAGCGCCCTCAAGAACGGCGAGTGGAAGCGCTCCAAGTACACCGGCGTCGAGCTCAGCGAGAAGACCCTCGGCGTCGTCGGCCTCGGCCGCATCGGCGTCCTGGTCGCGCAGCGCATGTCGGCCTTCGGCATGAAGATCGTCGCGTACGACCCCTATGTGCAGCCCGCGCGCGCCGCGCAGATGGGCGTCAAGCTCCTCACGCTCGACGAGCTGCTGGAGGTCGCGGACTTCATCACCGTGCACCTGCCCAAGACCCCCGAGACGCTCGGCCTGATCGGCGACGAGGCGCTGCACAAGGTGAAGCCCTCGGTCCGGATCGTCAACGCCGCGCGCGGTGGCATCGTCGACGAGGTGGCGCTCGCCTCCGCCCTCAAGGAGGGCCGCGTCGCCGGCGCCGGTCTCGACGTGTACGCGAAGGAGCCCTGCACGGACTCCCCGCTGTTCGAGTTCGACCAGGTCGTCTGCACCCCGCACCTCGGTGCCTCCACCGACGAGGCCCAGGAGAAGGCGGGCATCGCGGTCGCCAAGTCCGTGCGCCTGGCGCTGGCCGGTGAGCTGGTGCCGGACGCGGTCAACGTCCAGGGCGGCGTGATCGCCGAGGACGTGCGCCCGGGTCTGCCGCTCGCCGAGAAGCTCGGCCGGATCTTCACCGCGCTCGCGGGCGAGGTCGCGGTCCGCCTCGACGTCGAGGTGTACGGCGAGATCACCCAGCACGACGTCAAGGTGCTCGAACTCTCCGCGCTCAAGGGCGTGTTCGAGGATGTCGTCGACGAGACCGTGTCGTATGTGAACGCTCCGCTGTTCGCGCAGGAGCGCGGTGTCGAGGTCCGCCTCACCACCAGCTCCGAGTCGCCCGACCACCGCAATGTGGTCACCGTCCGCGGCACGCTCTCGGGCGGCGAGGAGGTCTCGGTCTCGGGCACGCTGGCCGGGCCCAAGCACCTCCAGAAGATCGTCGCCGTCGGCGAGTACGACGTGGACCTGGCGCTGGCCGACCACATGGTGGTGCTGCGTTACGAGGACCGTCCCGGTGTCGTCGGCACGGTCGGCCGGATCCTCGGCGAGGCCGGTCTGAACATCGCGGGCATGCAGGTGTCGCGGACGGACGCGGGCGGCGAGGCGCTGGTCGTGCTCACCGTCGACGACGACGTCCCGGCGTCGGTGCTCGCCGAGATCTCCACCGAGATCGGCGCCAATTCGGCCCGCACGGTGAACCTGACCGACTGACGGTTCCGGAGCCCCTCCGCGTACCCGGCATCTAGACGTGCGTCTTACACAAACGTCTGCATGCCGGGTACGCTGCTTTCATGGGACACCGTGAGGATCTGCTCGAAGGCGCCAAGCGCTGCCTGCTGGAGAAGGGGTACGCCCGGACGACGGCACGCGACATCGTGGCCGCCTCCGGTACGAACCTCGCCTCCATCGGCTACCACTACGGCTCCAAGGAGGCGCTGCTCAACCTCGCCTTCCTCAAGGTGACGGAGGAGTGGGGCGATGTGCTCACCGAGAAGCCGGACGGGGGCGTGCGGAGCGCGGAGCCCCGGGATCCGCTGGACCAGTTCCGTGAGACCTGGCAGCGGGTGATCGACAGCTACGCGGAGACCCGGTCCGTCTGGCAGCTCCAGATGGAGGTCGTCTCCCGGATCGACCAGGACCCGGAGCTGCGGAAGGCCCTGATGGGCCCGCAGCGCGAGGGGCGCGACGGGCTCGCCGAGAACATGCTCGGCATCGACCCGGAGAAGGATCCCGAGCGGGCGCGGGTGGCCGGGCTGTTCTGCCAGGCGCTGCTCGCGGGCGTGATGGTCCAGTGGATGATGGACAGTGAATCCGCCCCGTCCGCACAGGATCTGACGGACGGTCTGAAGGTCGTGCTGGAGGGCCGCACGGATCCGGCCTGATCCGGACGAAGGGCCCTAGCCCCCGAGCCGCGCGCTCTTGAGTGCCATGTGCAGCAGCAGCCGGTCCTCGCCGTCGTTGAGGTCGAGGCCGGTGAGCTGCTGGATCCGGGAGAGCCGGTAGTAGAGCGTCTGGCGGTGGACCCCGAGGGCCGCGGCCGTCCGGGACGCCTGGCCCGCGCAGTCGAGGAACACCTCGGCGGTGCGGGCCAGATCCTTGTGCGGCGGGGTGAGCAGGGCGCGGACCACCGGGTCCGCGTCCGCCTCCGCGGGCAGCGCGGTCAGCAGCCGGTACGGCCCGATCGACGACCACCGCGCCACCGGGCCGAACCGGGACTCGGCCGCCGCCGTGCGGGCGGCCGCCACCGCTTCGTGCCAGGCCGCGGCCGGCTCGGCGAGGCCCCGGCGGGGCACCGCGATCCCGGCGGTGGTCTCCCGGCCCGCGGCCGACCGCAGCCGGTCCGCGGCGGTGAGCGCCGGTTCGAGGACATCGGTGGAGCGCAGCCGGACCAGCGCGGCCAGCGAGGGGATCCCTCCGGTCCCGGGCACCGAGGACAGCGCCGCCGCCGACGGGACCGTACGGACCGACGGCGGATCGTCCGGCCACGGGGTCACGCACACCACCGTGTGCAGCCCCTGCGCGTCCGGCCCCAGCGCCTCGTGCAGCGCGGCCACCGCCATGTCGCGCTGCCAGCCCCGCCCGGCGGTCAGTACCGCGCCGAACTCCCGGGACGGGGCGGTGCCCGCCCGTGACTCCTCGGCGAGCAGGGCCCCGATCCGGGCCGCCACGTCCATCGCGGCCCTCAGTTGTTCGTCGGTCGGTCCGGGGTCGGCGTCGAGCAGCCATACGTAGCCGAGCACGGCCCCCCGATGGCGTACCGGCAGGCAGATCCGGTCCCGGAAGACCCCGGCCTCCGGGGCCGCGGGGATGCGGACCGGACCGGTGGCGCGGGTGATGCCGAAGCCCTCGAACCAGGCGCGGACGGCGGGCGTGGAGCGGCGGGTCAGGATCGAGCGGGTACGGACCGGATCCATCGCGGTGTCGTCGTCGCTGTCGTGGGCGCCGAAGGCGACCAGGCCGAAGTCCCGGTTCTCCAGCGTCGCGGGGGCGCCGAGCAGCCCGGAGATCTCGTCGACCAGCTCCTGGTAATCGCCCTTCACCCGGCCATTCTCGCACCCCTTCAGACATATGTCTGAGAACCGGGGAACGGATGCGTGACAGCTGTCGATGGCACAGGATCGGAGAGATCCTTAGATTTCACGGTGGTTCTCCGTGCTGTACCGGTCTGTTCCCCATCTGCCGGTATGGCCTTCGTTCGTACTTTCCGTGGAGGTGCCCCGTGCTGGGTCCCGTGATTCTCGCCGCGTCCCGCAGCGACAAGATGCGCCGCTTCATCTCGGCCGCACCTGGCACCAAGCAGGTCGTCGACCGGTTCATCGCCGGTGAGTCCGTCGACCAGGTCGTCCCGATCATCGAGGACGCCGCCGCCAAGGGACTCGAAGTCACCCTCGACGTGGTCGGCGAGGACATCACCACCCCCGAGCAGGCGGCCGACGCCCGTGACGCCTACCTCGGACTGATCGAGCGCCTCAAGGACCTCGGCCTGGGCACCAGGGCCGAGATGTCCGTCAAGCTCTCCATGTTCGGCCAAGCGCTGGACGGCGGCCACGAGCTGGCGCTCGCCAACGTCCGCCCGGTCGTCGAGGCCGCCGCCGAGATCGGCACCACGGTTACGCTGGACGCCGAGGACCACACCACCCTCGACTCGATGTTCGCCATCCACGAGGAGCTGCGGAAGGACTTCCCGCAGACCGGCTGCGTGATCCAGGCCTACCTGTTCCGCACCGAGGACGACGCCCGCCGGCTGGCCGCCGCAGGCAGCCGCGTGCGCATCGTGAAGGGCGCCTACAAGGAGCCCGCCTCCGTCGCGTACCAGGACAAGGCCGAGATCGACAAGGCGTACGTCCGTATCCTGCGGATCCTCATGGAGGGCGCGGGCTACCCGATGATCGGATCCCACGACCCGCGGCTGATAGCCATCGCCCAGGAGCTGGGACGCAAGGCCGGGCGCAAACTGGATGAGTACGAGTTCCAGATGCTGTACGGCATCCGCAGCGACGAGCACCTCCGGCTCGCGGCCGAGGGACACCGGATGCGTGTCTACACCGCGTACGGCACCGACTGGTACGGCTACTTCATGCGCCGCCTCGCCGAGAAGCCGGCGAACCTGCTGTTCTTCGGCCGCTCCATCCTCACCAAGGGCTGAGCCCCCTCCACCTCTCTACCCAAGGAGCAACGGAACCCATGGACGCTGTCACCCAGGTCCCCGCGCCGGTCAACGAGCCGGTCCACTCCTACGCGCCGGGCTCCCCGGAGCGTGCCCGCCTGGAGGTGAAGCTCAAGGAGCTTAGCCAGAACCCGATCGACCTTCCGATGACCATCGGTGGCGAGAAGCGGATGGGCGGCGGCGAGCGCTTCGACGTCGTACAGCCGCACAACCACAAGGCCGTCATCGGTACCTTCGCCGGCGCCACGCAGCAGGACGCGCAGGACGCGATCGACGCCGCGCTCGCCGCCGCCCCGGCCTGGCGCGCGATGTCCTTCGACGACCGCGCCGCGATCATCCTGCGCGCCGCCGAGCTGCTCTCCGGCCCGTGGCGCGAGACGCTGGCCGCCTCCACGATGCTCGGCCAGTCCAAGACCGCGCAGCAGGCCGAGATCGACACCCCCTGCGAGCTCGTCGACTTCTGGCGCTTCAACGTGCACTACGCGCGCCAGATCCTCGCCGAGCAGCCGCCGGCCAACTCGCCGGGCGTGTGGAACCGCATGGACCACCGCCCGCTGGAGGGCTTCGTCTACGCGATCACGCCGTTCAACTTCACGGCCATCGCGGGCAACCTGCCCACCGCCCCCGCCCTCATGGGCAACGTCGTGGTGTGGAAGCCGTCCCCGACGCAGACCCACGCCGCCGTGCTGCTGATGCAGCTGCTGGAAGAGGCCGGTCTGCCCAAGGGCGTCATCAACCTGGTGACCGGTGACGGCATCGCCGTCTCCGAGGTGGCCCTGAACCACCGCGACCTGGCCGGCATCCACTTCACCGGCTCGACCCCCACCTTCCAGCACCTGTGGAAGACGGTCGGCAACAACATCGCCAACTACCGCACCTACCCGCGGCTCGTCGGCGAGACCGGTGGCAAGGACTTCGTCGTCGCCCACCCGTCGGCCGACCACGCCGTCCTGAAGACCGCGCTGACCCGCGGCTCCTTCGAGTTCCAGGGCCAGAAGTGCTCGGCCTCCTCCCGCGCCTACATTCCGGCCTCCATCTGGAACTCCGGTTTCAAGGAGAAGTTCGCCGCCGAGGTCGACTCCATCTCCATGGGTGACGTCACCGACCTGTCGAACTTCATCGGCGCCGTGATCGACGAGCGCTCGTTCGCCAAGAACAAGGCCGCGATCGACCGTGCGAAGGCCGACCAGTCCTGCACGATCGTCGCGGGCGGCACCTACGACGACTCGGTGGGCTACTTCGTCCGCCCGACCGTCATCGAGTGCAGCGACCCGTCGAACGAGGTCTTCACGACCGAGTACTTCGGCCCGATCCTCGCCGTGCACGTATACGAGGACGACCAGTACGACGCGATGCTGGAGCAGATGGAGTCGGTCTCCGACTACGCGCTGACCGGTTCCGTCATCTCGAACGACCGCGCCGCGGCCGCGTACACGATGGAGAAGCTGCGCTACGCCGCGGGCAACTTCTACATCAACGACAAGTCGACCGGTGCCGTCGTCGGCCAGCAGCCCTTCGGCGGTGGCCGGGCCTCGGGCACCAACGACAAGGCGGGCGCCCCGCAGAACCTCCAGCGCTGGACCCTGACCCGGGCCATCAAGGAGACGCTGGTCCCGCCGACCGACTACACCTACCCCCACCAGGGCTGATCCCCCGGGGCGCCCCACCCCTGGCGCCCCGCCGCGAATTCCGCCTCCCGCCCGGTTCCCCTGCCGGCCGGGAGGCGGTTTCCATGGGGCCCGGATCCCCACGGGACGGGGCTCAGATCTCCACCAGCACCTGGTCCAGCGACTTCCGTACCAGGCCGGGCACCTGGCAGTCGTCGGCCGGATACCCGATCGGAATCACCGCGAACGCCTTCTCGTTCTCCGGCCGGTCCAGCACCTCGCGCAGGAACCGCATCGGGCTCGGCGTGTGGATCAGCGCCGCCAGGCCCGAGAGGTGCAGGGCCGACAGCAGCATCCCGACGGCGATCCCGACCGACTCGTCGACGTAGTAGTGCTTGTGCCGGGTGCCGTCCTCGCCCACCCAGTACCGCTGCTGGAAGACCACGACCAGGGCCGGGGCGTCCGTCATGTGGGCCTTGACGGCGTCCGTGCCCAGCGGTCGCAGCGCCGCCAGCCACTCCTCGCCGAGCCTGCCGTCGTAGCTGATCCGCTCCTCGTGCTCGGCCGCCTCCCGGATGAGCCCGCGCACCTGCGGGTCCTTGACCAGGACGAAGGTCCACGGCTGCTGGTGGGCGCCGGACGGAGCGGTCGCGGCACAGGCGATCGCGTCCTTCACGACCTGCTCGGGAACGGGGTCGGACGAGAACTGGCGCACGGTCCTGCGCGCGCCCATCCGCTCCCGCAGCCGGGCGGCACGGGCGAGCGACTCGTCGGCCGCGATCCGTTCGGGGCGGTGGGGGACCGGCTGGTAGGGCGCGCCATGGATGGGCGTCCACTGCTTGGGTACGGCTGTGGTGTCGGACATCCCGGCAGTGTGGCGCGCGGCGACTGGTCCGGACCAGAGCGTCCTCGGACAGAAGCGGTGCGCGCGTCGGTCAGTGTCCGCTCAGCCCCAGCCCGCGACGATCACCGACAGCCCCGCCGTGAACCCGCCGCCCAGCAGGACCAGATAGTGGCCGTACCGGCGGCGGTGGCGGCGCATGAGCAGCCCGAAGGCGGCGAAGCCGAGCCCCACGGTGAGCGTCCGGGAGCCCCGGGCCGTCGCCGAAGCGGTGAGCCAGTCGAGCGCGGGCACACCGGCGCGGCCCGCCTCGGCCCCGTACACCTTGAACGGAATGCCGTTCCACGGCTGGTGCCGCACCGCCGAGGCGCCCTCCAGCGCCAGCCCGGCCCGGACCTCGGCGCGCATCCGGTCCGTGGTCAGCGGGGCGGGCAGATGCACGCCGGCCGAGGCCAGCTGAAGGGCGAGCAGGCCACCGGCCAGACTGCCGGCGAGCGCGCCCAGCGACATCCGCAGCGCCGCCCGCGGCACCGCCACACACACCACGCCCAGCAGCAGTTCCGGCATCAGCGGCCAGCTCAGCGCCTCCGCCAGCGCCCAGCCGAACGCCAGCGGGACACCCCCGCGCGAGGTGACGACCGACGCCACCCGGCGCCGCGTCGCGGAGTCCCGCAGCGGCTCGGCGACCGTACGCGCGTGCAGCGCGACCACCGCGTCGCGGGCCTCCCGCGGACCGGCCGTCGACGGCAGCGGATCACCGATCGACACCCGCACCAGCGCCGAGCGCAGCCGGCCGTGCTTGGGCAGCAGCCGGTCCGTGCCCGCGATCCCCACCGGGACCACCGGTACGCCCGCCCGCTCGGCCAGCACCAGCGCGCCGCGGTGGAAGGAGCCCAGCTCGCCGTCCTTGCCCCGGGTTCCCTCCGGGAACAGGACGACCGCCCGGCCGGAGCGGAGCTCGTCCGCCATGGACAGCAGGTCGTCCATGCCGCCGCCACTGCGCCGGACCGGGAAGCCGGCCGCGAGCCGGCGGCAGATCCGGCGCCGCCACGGCGAGGCGAACCAGTAGTCGGCCGCCGCGCCGATCGCCGGGGTGTGCCGGGCGTCGAGCGCGGCGAGCAGCGCCGCCGTGTCGGCGTGCGAGGAGTGGTTGGCGACGACGACACAGCCGCCGCGCGGCAGCCGGCCGCGCCGCTCCACCCCGCCGGTGAGGCTGAGGACGCCCCACCACAGACCGCGCCGGAGCGCGGCGGCGAACCGGGAACGTGCGGGCAGCGCGACCCGGCCGGGCATGCGCGCAAGGGTGCGGCTCATGTCATCACCATCGTCAGGAGAAGGGCCACCAGCAGGGAGTCGATCCGGTCGAGGAGGCCGCCGAAGCCGGGCAGCCAGCTGCCCGCGTCCTTCACCCCCGACTCGCGCTTGACCATCGATTCGAGCAGGTCACCGAGGACGCAGCCGCCGATCACCGCGGCCCACAGCGGGAGCGTGAACTCGCCGAGTACGAGCAGCGGCAGGGCCGTGGCCACCGCCGCGCCCAGCACCCCCGCCCAGGTCTTGTTGGGGGAGAGCGGCGACAGCGGCCGGGCGAGCGGGCCCCGGCGGCCCAGCGCCGTGCCGCCGCACCAGGCGCCGACGTCGCCGAGCGCCACCGCCAGCCCCACCGCGACCCCCGTGTCCCCGAGCGTCACCAGACCGGTCAGCGCGACCGGAACCCACAGCAGCCCGAAGGCGGTGCGCGCGGTGCGGGTGAAGCCGGTCCGGTCGTCCCCGCCGAGCACCGGCGGGAGCGCGGCCGCGACCAGCAGCAGCGCCGCCGCCCGGACGTCGAGGAGCTGGGGCGCCAGCCACGCCAGCGCGGGAAGCGCCACCGCGGCCGTCACGAGCACCGCGAGGTCGCCGCGGCGCAGCCCGGCCATCCGCGCGAACTCGCCCGCCGCGACCACCCCGAGCCCCGCGGCCAGCGCGAACGTCCCGCCGCCGCCCAGGAAGTACGCCCCCAGGAAGACCGGCGCCACCAGCGCCCAGGTGCGCCACCGCCTGCGCAGCTCGGCCCGCATCCGGACCTTCGACGGCAGTACGGCGACGGCGACACCGCCCGCCCCCAGCATCCCCGCGACCAGCGGCACGGCCCGTGCCGCGGCTTCCTCCGCGATCAGTACCGCGCTCATGCCAGCTCCCGCCACAGGCCCGCCAGCCGGAGCACCGCGGTGAGCAGTGAACCGGCGGCGATCACGATCAGCACGGGTACCGCCCAGCCGCTCGCCGCCGCGACCACGACCAGCAGACAGCGCTCGGTCTTGCCGACCGGGCCGCCGTTGCGCCGGGGCGCGCCCGCCGCCGCCCCGGCCAGCGACACCCAGGACGGCAGGGTCGCCGCGAGCCCGGCCGCCGCCACCAGCCACAGCGGGGCGAGTGCCAGGAAGCCGGCCAGCACGACCAGATCCGCCACCCGGTCGCCGAGCTCGTTGAGCACCGCGCCGCGCCGGGTCGTCCGGCCGGTGTCCCGGGCCAGCGCGCCGTCCAGGTTGGCGAAGGCGAGCCGGGCGGCGAGCAGCACGGCGACCGGCAGGGCGGCGAGGCCGGCGGGCAGCCAGGCCAGCGCGGCGGCGGCACCGGCCGCCGAGACCACACCGGCCGCGGTGAGGGTGTCGGGCGACACCTCACGGCGGACCAGCGAGGCGCGGGCACCGGAGAGCCGGTCCGCGTACCAGGGCTTGAGAGCGTAGAGGCCGTTCATGTGTCCAACTGTCTTGCGACGCACAGTTCTTCGACACGTGGCAGGTACTCAGATGCCCACTGAGTATCCGGCGGCCGCAGTGGTTGAGGTACTGAGGGACATGACCGGGCCGACCCTTCGCACCGCACACGCCTGTCGGCCGGGCGCTCGTACCGGACCGGCGGTGTGGAGGCCGTGGCGGTCCGCGCGGCCCGCCGCCGGGCAGGGCCCGGCGGGCGGATCACGGCCGAGCCGGAGGAGGTCGCCGACGGGGCTGTGCCTTCGGCGCGCCGTCCGCGTCGGCCGCCGGGGGCCGTGCTGTACGCCGGGCGCGGCCGGCGGGTGTGGCCGGGGCGGATCGCCGTGCAGGCGCGGTACGGGGGAGGGGGAGCGGCTGCCGGGCGAGGAGGGCGGCAGTGTGTCCGCGGCGCGGCCGGGTGCGGGCCGTCCACCGGCTCCGGGGCGCCGGTCCTCGACCGGCGGGACGGGGACGTGACGTGGGCGACACCCGCTCGGACGAGGCGGTCCGGGGGTGGTGTCACCCCCTCTGAGCAGGGGCGATGGTCTGTCGTTCGGGCTCTCGTCCGGAATCCGGGAACGGCCGCGGGTAAACCTCCGTCTCAGATAGTAGGAAGTCCGAGTAATTGTGGAGACAGACCGGCCGAGCTGCCCTAGCTTTGTAGAAGCCGAACGTCACGCTAGATCCAGCGACTGGCGGTCGTGAGTGCGCGCCCCTGTGCAGGCAACCCCTGCGGCGCCCGCTCCCCGCCCTTTCCGGCGCCTCGAAATCCCGATCTCGAAATCATCTTGACGATTTTTCGATCTCGAAATCCTCGCGATCTCAAGGAGTCGATCCATCATGGTCCAGACGACTGCCCGCCGTGTCCGTCACACCCCCCGCCCGACCGAGTCGGAGCGCCGCAATGCCGCCGCCGCCCTCCAGCGCGCCCTCGACCGCAGGGACAACGGCGGCTCCACGGGCCACTGAGACCGGCTGAGCGGGCCGGTCACCGGACCGGCCCGACGGACGGTCAGCCCCGGCCGATCTCGACGGTCGATGCGCTCGCCCGACTCGGCGAGCGCGGTGACCTTCATCCGCTTGTGCCGGCCGGGCCGCACCTCCACCGCCAGGAACGAGAACCCGGTGTAGCGCACCCGGGACCACTCCACGGTCTCGGCAGCCTTCCCGCCGCCCTTGACCACGTGGTACGTGTCCACGCTCTCCCGGTCCGCGACATGGCCCTCGTAGGTGTCCGGCACCGGGAAGTCGTACAGCGCCCTGCCCGCGCCGCCCGCGGTGACGTACACGATGCCGTCCCGCGTCGGGTCGGTGCGCTCGCCGATCGGCACCCTGCGCCGGACGGCGTTGTTGAGGATCGCGTCGGTGCGCTCGTAGACGTGGTTGTGGCCGTTGATGACCAGGTCCACCCGGTGCTTCTCGAAGAGCGGCACCCACGCGTCGCGCACCCCGCCGTCGGAGGCGTGCGCGTTGGTGGTGGAGAAGGCGCAGTGGTGGAAGAAGACCACGACGAAGTCGATGTCGTGACGGGCCCGCAGCTCACCGAGGCGCCGGTCCAGCCAGCGGGTCTGCCGGCCTTCGCTGATCCCGAAGTTGGCCGGGATCTCGTACGAGACGTCATTGGCGTCGAGGGCGACGACCCCCACATTGCCGTGCACGAACGAGTAGGCACCGGGCTGGTTCACCGGGTCCGGGCCGTTGCCGGGCAGCGTCCAGCGGGCGTTCTGGCCGCCGTAGCCGTCCGGCGAGTACCAGGCCTCCATGTCGTGGTTGCCGGTGGTCACCATCCACGGCACGGTCTTCGACACGGTCTCCGTCTGCGCCAGGAACTGGTCCCAGGTGCGGGCGTCGTAGGTGTCGGTGCTCTGCCCGGAGCCGGACGGGTCGAACCAGAACATCCACCCGTCGTCCGGCGTCGTACCGTCAGATAGGTGAACGGTACACGTACAGCTCCCCATGTGTCCGTATGGTGGACGTGACGTGTCATGGGGTGGGACGCGCAGTAGGGTGCAGGCATGTCTCGCAGCATCAATCTCGCAGTGATCCCCGGTGACGGTATCGGCCGGGAGGTCGTGGCCCAGGGCCTCAAGGTCCTAGGCGCTGTTCTCCCGCAGGACGTGAAGCTGGAGACCAAGGAGTACGACCTTGGCGCCCAGCGGTGGCACCGCACCGGTGAAACCCTCCCGGACGCGGAGCTCGAAGCCCTCAAGGGGCACGACGCCATCCTGCTCGGCGCGATCGGCGACCCCTCCGTGCCGTCGGGCGTCCTGGAGCGCGGGCTTCTGCTGAAGCTGCGGTTCGCCTTCGACCACTTCATCAACCTGCGGCCGTCGAAGCTGTTCCCGAACACCGCGACCCCGCTGGCCGGCCGCCCCGACATCGACTTCGTCGTCGTCCGCGAGGGCACCGAGGGCCCGTACACCGGCAACGGCGGCTCGCTGCGCACCGGTACGCCGGCCGAGGTCGCCACCGAGGTCAGCGTCAACACCGCGTACGGCGTCGAGCGCGTCGTCCGGGACGCGTTCGAGCGGGCGAACGCCCGCCCGCGCAAGAAGCTGACGCTGGTGCACAAGAACAACGTCCTCGTGTACGCCGGCCACATGTGGAAGAACATCTTCGACAGGGTCGCGACCGAGTACCCCGAGGTCACCACCGACTATCTGCACGTCGACGCCGCGACGATCTTCTTCGTCACCCAGCCGGAGCGCTTCGACGTCATCGTCACCGACAACCTCTTCGGCGACATCCTCACCGACCTCGCCGCTGCCGTGACCGGCGGCATCGGCCTGGCCGCCTCCGGCAACATCAACCCGACGGGCACCTTCCCGTCGATGTTCGAGCCGGTCCACGGCTCCGCCCCCGACATCGCGGGCCAGGGCAAGGCCGACCCGACGGCCACGGTCCTCTCCGTCGCCCTCCTGCTGCGCCACCTCGGCCACGAGTCCGAGGCCGTGCGCATCGAGGACGCCGTCTCCGCCGACCTCGCGGAGCGCGACGGCACGGCCGCCCGTACGACCGACCAGATCGGCGACGCGCTCGCGGTACGCGTAGCGAACTGACCCGACGACTCCGTTTCGAAGCCGCCGGGCAACCACCGCACCCGGCGGCTTCACCTTGTGCGGCCCCGGGTGCCACCATCGACCACTGGACCGCACACGCGTCGTTTCGTGCACGGCCGCCCGGGAGCGATAATCGAACGGGGCCGTGGCTCGCAACAAAACTCGGACGTCCTAGCACCTGTCTGGCAGGAGCGGCGTGAGCGCGGTCCAACCCACACAACGGTGAAGGACACGCACTCATGACGACGCCCACGATCGAGCTCAAGCCCTCCTCGAACCCCCTGTCCGACGCGGAGCGCGAGGCGAGCATGGTCAATCCCGGATTCGGCCGCCGCTTCACCGATCACATGGTGACGATCAGGTGGACCGAGGGCCGCGGCTGGCACGACGCCCAGCTCGTGCCCTACGCGCCGCTTTCGATCGACCCCGCCAACATGACCCTGCACTACGGGCAGGAGATCTTCGAGGGCCTCAAGGCCTACCGGCAGCCCGACGGCTCGGTCGCCACCTTCCGTCCCGAGGCCAACGCCAAGCGCTTCCAGGCCTCCGCCCGCCGGCTGGCCATGCCGGAGCTGCCCGTCGAGACGTTCATCGCGGCCTGCGACGCGCTGGTCAAGCAGGACGCGGCCTGGGTTCCGGCGCACGGCGGCGAGGAGTCCCTCTACCTGCGCCCGTTCATGATCGCGACCGAGGTCGGTCTCGGCGTGCGGCCCGCCAACGAGTACCTGTTCCTGGTGATCGCCTCGCCCGCCGGCGCGTACTTCCCCGGCGGTGTGAAGCCGGTCTCGATCTGGCTCTCCGAGAACCGGGTGCGTGCCGTCCCCGGCGGCATGGGCGACGCCAAGACCGGCGGCAACTACGCCGCGTCGCTGCTCGCCCAGGCCGAGGCCGCCGAGAAGGGCTGCGACCAGGTCGCCTACCTCGACGCGGTCGAGCACAAGTGGGTCGAGGAGCTCGGCGGCATGAACCTGTACTTCGTGTACGGGGACAAGATCGTCACCCCGGCCCTGACCGGCTCGCTGCTCGCCGGTGTCACCCGTGACTCGCTGCTCAAGGTCGCCCGCGACCTCGGCTACGAGTCGGAGGAGGGGCGCGTCTCCATCGACCAGTGGCGCGACGACACCGCCGGCGGCAGCCTCACCGAGGTCTTCGCCTGCGGCACCGCCGCCGTCATCACCCCCGTCGGCACCGTCAAGTCCGAGGGCGGCGAGTGGGTCCAGGGCGACGGCACGCCCGGCCGGGTCACGATGAAGCTGCGCGAGCGCCTGCTGGACATCCAGCGCGGCGTCGCCGAGGACACCCACGGCTGGATGCACCCCCTCGGCTAGGTCTTCCGTCCGGTTCAGGCCGGATCGGGCACCGGGGCACACGAGCCCGGCACGATCCGAAGAAGAGGCCCCGGGGTCTCTCCGGCCCGCGGGCCGATCCCGTACGAACGAAAAGCCGCGCCCAGCTCCTGCCGGGCGCGGCTTTCGTATGCCCGGGACATGTTCCCCCGCTCCCCGGAGTGCGACCCCTCACATTCTTAGAGCAGCACTCTAACCATGGGTTAGAGTGCTGCTCTAACCGAGAGGTGTGGAGACGTGCGACTGACTCCGACGGAACGCGACCGGCTGCTGCTGTTCAGCGCCGCCGAACTGGCCCGGGCCCGCCGCGCCCGGGGGCTGAAGCTCAACGTCCCCGAGGCGACCGCGCTGATCGCGGACACGGTCTGCGAGGCCGCCCGGGACGGGCGCCGGCTCGCCGAGGCCATCGAGGCGGCGCGGTCCGTGCTCGGCCCCGACGACGTACTGCCGGGCGTCGCCGACGTCGTCACCGAGGTCCATGTGGAGGCCGTCTTCGACGACGGCTCCCGGCTCGCCGTGGTCTCCCGGCCGCTGGGCGACGGGCTGGGCGACGACGCCCCCGGGGCCGTCGTCCCCGGGCCCGCCACGCCCGAGCCGGAGCCCGCGGTGCGGCTGACCGTCCAGAACACCGCGACCGTGCCGGTCTCCGTGACCTCGCACTTCCACTTCTTCGAGGCCAACCCCCGGCTCGACTTCGACCGCGCGGAGGCCTACGGGATGCGGCTCTGCGTCCCCGCCGGGTCCTCCGTCCGGTTCGGACCCGGCGAATCCGTCGAGGTGGGGCTCGTGCCGATCGGCGGCGAGCGGATCGCGATCGGCTTCGCGGGCCTGGTCGACGGCCCGCTGGACGCGCCCGGCGCACGCGAAGAGGCCCTGCGGCGCGCCGCCGCCTGTGGATATCTGGGAGCTGAGCGATGAGCATCGATCCGTACGAGTACGCCTCCGTCCACGGCCCGCGCGCCGGGGACCGGGTCCGGCTCGGCGACTCCGGTCTCACCGTCCGCGTCGAGTCCGACGCACAGCGGTACGGCGAGGAGTTCCTCGCCGGCTTCGGCAAGACCGCCCGCGACGGACTGCACCTCAAGGCCGCCGCCGTCCGCGACACCTGTGACGTCGTCATCAGCAATGTGCTGGTCATCGACGCCGTGCAGGGCATCCGCAAGGTGTCCATCGGCATCCGCGAGGGCCGGATCGCGTCGATCGGCCGGGCCGGCAACCCCGACACCCTGGACGGCGTCGACGTCGTCGTCGGCACAGGCACCACCATCGTCTCCGGCGAGGGGATGATCGCGACGGCGGGTGCCGTCGACACCCATGTCCACCTGCTCTCGCCGCGGATCATGGAGGCGTCCCTGGCATCCGGCGTCACCACGATCATCGGCCAGGAGTTCGGCCCGGTCTGGGGCGTCGGCGTCAACTCGCCCTGGGCGCTGCGCCACGCCTTCAACGCCTTCGACGCCTGGCCGGTCAACATCGGCTTCCTGGGCCGCGGTTCCTCCTCCCACCAGGCCCCGCTGGTCGAGGCGCTCGCCGAGGGCGGGGCCTGCGGCTTCAAGGTCCACGAGGACATGGGCGCCCACACCCGGGCCCTGGACACCGCACTGCGGGTCGCCGAGGAGCACGACGTCCAGGTCGCCCTGCACAGCGACGGGCTGAACGAATGCCTGTCCGTCGAGGACACCCTGAAGGTGCTGGAGGGCCGCACGATCCACGCCTTCCACATCGAGGGCTGCGGCGGTGGACACGTCCCCAACGTCCTGAAGATGGCGGGCGTCGAGAACGTCATCGGCTCGTCCACCAACCCGACGCTGCCCTTCGGCCGGGACGCCGTCGCCGAGCACTACGGAATGATCGTCTCCGTCCACGACCTCAAGACGGACCTGCCGGGCGACGCAGCCATGGCCCGGGACCGGATCCGCGCCGGGACGATGGGCGCCGAGGACGTCCTGCACGACCTGGGCGCCATCGGCATCACCTCGTCCGACGCGCAGGGCATGGGGCGGGCCGGCGAGACGGTGCGCCGCACCTTCGCGATGGCCGGGAAGATGAAGGCCGAGCTCGGCCCGATGGAGGGCGACGGCCCCGCGGACGACAACGCCCGGGTGCTGCGCTACATCGCCAAGCTCACCATCAACCCCGCCATCGCCCACGGCCTCTCGCACGAGATCGGCTCCATCGAGACCGGCAAGATGGCCGACATCGTGCTGTGGCGCCCCGAGTTCTTCGGCGCCAAGCCGCAGCTCGTGCTGAAGTCCGGCTTCCCCGCGTACGGCGTCACGGGCGACCCGAACGCCGCCACCGACACCTGCGAACCCCTCGTCCTGGGGCCGCAGTTCGGGGCGTACGGGGCCACCGCCGCCGACCTCTCGGTGGCCTTCGTCTCGCAGGCGGCCACCCAGCTCGGCGCCGACTCGATGCCCACCCGCCGCCGCCGCGTCGGCGTGCGCGGCACCCGCGGCATCGGCCCCGGCGACCTGATCCACAACTCCCGCACCGGAGCGGTCGCCGTGGACGCCCGCAGCGGTCTGGTCACCCTGGACGGCGACCCGCTGCGCTCCGAGCCCGCCGAATCCGTCTCCCTCAACCGCCTCTACTTCCTCTGAGGACCCGCAGATGACCTTCCGCATGCCGCCCGAGTGGGCCCCGCACGAACGCACCTGGATGGCCTGGCCGGGCCCGAACCCGACCTTCGGCACCGACGCCGAACTGGACGAGGCCCGCGCCGCCTGGGCCACCGTCGCCCGCGCCGTGCGCCGCTTCGAACCCGTCACGATGGTGGTCGGACCCGGCCAGGAGGACGGCGCCCGCGCGCTTCTGGGCCCGGACGTCGAGCTGGCCGTCCGCCCCCTCGACGACGCCTGGATGCGGGACATCGGCCCCACCTTCGTCACCGACGGGAACCGGCTCGCCGCCGTCGACTGGACGTTCAACGGCTGGGGCGCCCAGGGCTGGGCCCGCTGGGAGCACGACCAGCACATCGCCCGTGCCGTCGCCGAGCTGGCCGACGTACCCGTGCACAGCTCCCGGCTGGTCAACGAGGGCGGCGCCATCCACGTGGACGGCGAGGGCACCGTACTGCTCACCGAGACCGTCCAGCTCGGCAAGGAGCGCAACCCCGACTGGACCCGCGAGCAGGTCGAGTCCGAGGTCCACGCCCGGCTCGGCACCGAGAAGGCCATCTGGCTGCCGCGCGGACTGTCCGGCGACTACGGCACGTACGGCACCCTCGGCCATGTCGACATCGTCGCCGCGTTCGTCCGCCCCGGCACCATCGTCGCCCATGTCCAGCCGGACCCGGCCCACCCCGACCACGAGATCACCCGCGAGACCGTGCGCATCCTGCGCGAGGCCACCGACGCCAGGGGCCGCTCCCTGGACGTCGTGGAGGTCCCGGCGCCCACCGTGCTGAAGGCCGACGGGGAGTGGGTCGACTACTCCTACATCAACCACTACCTCTGCAACGGCGGTGTGGTCCTCTGCGCCTTCGACGACCCGCGCGACAAGGAGGCGGCGGCCCTCTTCGGTGAACTCTTCCCCGACCGTACGGTGACACTCGTCGACGCCCGTACGATCTTTGCCGGCGGTGGAGGCATCCACTGCATCACGCAGCAGCAGCCGAAGGTCTGAACCGTGCCCCCCGCGCCCCGCCGTCGCAACACCGCCCCGCCCCGTGAGGAACTGCTGGCCGCCGCCATGGCCACCATCGCCGAACGGGGGCTCGACGGCCTCACCATGGCCGGACTCGGCCGCGAGGTCGGCATGAGCAGCGGACACCTCCTCTACTACTTCCGCACCAAGGACGAGCTGCTGCTCCAGACCCTGGAATGGAGCGAGGGACGGCTCGGCGCGGAGCGCGGCGCCCTGATGGCCGGGTCCGCGACGGCCCGCGAACGGCTCGACGGATACATCGGTCTGTACCTGCCCGACGGCCCCCGCGATCCGCACTGGACGCTCTGGCTGGAGGTGTGGAACCGCTCGCAGAACGCGGACGACGACGCCCGCGCCCGGCAGGCCGCCATCGAGGACGCCTGGCACCGCGACCTGGTGGCCCTGCTGGAGGGGGGCGCGGCGGCCGGGGAGTTCCGGCCGGTCGACGCCGGGCGGTTCGCCACCCGGCTGCGCGCCCTGCTCGACGGCTTCAGCGTCCATGTCGCGGTCGGCCTTCCCGGCACCGGACGTTCCCAGGTCCTCGCACAGGTGCGGGAGTTCGTCGAGGACTCGCTCGTCGCCGGGTAGCGGCCGCGGCGCCGTGAACGAAACGCACGTAAGTACGTGCGATCGTTGCGCATTTCGCCCTTGTTGCGGTCCCGTCTGTTCGGGCACGGTGACGGACCATGGGACGAGAGCAGTGGAAGAAAATCTGGGTCGGTTCGGCCGGCAACATGGTCGAGTGGTTCGACTGGTTCGTGTACGCGACCTTCGCGGTCTACTTCGCGGATTCGTTCTTCCCCGAAGGCAATGAGACCGCCAATCTCATGAACACCATGGGCATCTTCGCCGTCGGCTTCTTCATGCGGCCGGTCGGCGGCTGGCTGCTCGGCCGGATCGGCGACCGCAAGGGCCGCAAGGCGGCGCTCACCCTCACCGTCACGCTGATGTCGGCCTCCGCGATCCTCATCGCCGCCGCACCCACGTACGACGTCGCCGGGTACGGCGGGGTCGCCGTCCTGCTGGTGGCCCGGCTGCTCCAGGGGCTGTCCGTCGGCGGCGAGTACGCCGCCAGTGCCACCTACCTCACCGAGGCGTCCGCACCCGACCGGCGCGGCTTCGCCTCCAGCTTCCAGTACGTGTCCATGACCGCGGGACAACTGGTCGGCCTCGGCCTCCAGATCGTCCTCCAGCGCAACATGTCCGAGGCCGCCCTGCACAGCTGGGGCTGGCGGATCCCGTTCATCGTCGGCGCGCTCGGCGCCGCGATCGTCTTCTACCTGCGCCGCTCGATGCTGGAGACCGAGGTCTACGCGGAGTCCGGCGCCGCCGACCAGGAGGACCGCGGCACGCTGAAGGCGCTGTGGCGGCACAAGCGCGAGGCGTTCCTGGTGATGGCGCTGACCATGGGCGGGACCGTCGCGTACTACACGTACACGACCTACCTCTCCAAGTTCCTGTCCAAGAGCGCGGGCATGGACAAGCCCACCGCCTCGCTCGTCAGCTTCTGCGCCCTGTTCGTCTTCATGTGCATCCAGCCGCTGGCCGGGATGCTCTCCGACCGGATCGGCCGCCGCCCGCTGCTGATCACCTTCGCCGTCGGCTCCACCTTCCTGACCGTGCCGATCATGACGATGCTCAAGCACGCGGGCACGTTCTGGCCCGCGTTCGGCCTGGCGCTGCTCGCCCTGGTCGTCGTCACCGGGTACACCTCGATCAACGCCTGTGTGAAGGCGGAACTCTTCCCCACCGGCATCCGCGCCCTGGGCGTCGCCCTCCCGTACGCCATCGCCAACGCGCTCTTCGGCGGCACCGCCGAGTACGTGGCGCTCTGGTTCAAGAAGGCGGGCATCGAGTCCGGCTTCTACTGGTACGTGGCGGGCTGCGCCGCGGTCTCCCTGGTCGTCTACCTGACCATGCGCGAGACCCGCGACATCGACCTGGGCCGGGTCGGCGCCAAGGACGCGGACCGGGCGGGCGCGGAGCAGTCCGGGGCGACGAGCGTCACGCCCGCATCCTGAGACGGGGCGGGGCACGGAGGCGGCCCTGTGCAAGACTGCCTCCGTGCCCTCGAACGCCATGATTATCGGCAGCAGGCGCGCCGGTCCGCAGTGACCGTCCCGCACCACCACGTGCGGCACGGCCATCGTGCCCCAGACCCGCGCGCAGACCTCTCGCACCCGCGAGGGGTTTTTTCGTTTTCCGGCCCTCACCTCGGCCGGGGCGAGGCGCACGCGGGATGATGGGGGCAAGTGGAGCCAGATCGTCCGGATCCACTCATCCGACAGGAGTCAGACCAGCATGACCACCAAGGCCAAGCCCACCGACGACAGTTTCCATGTCTTCGACACCACACTGCGCGACGGAGCCCAGCGTGAAGGCATCAACCTGACGGTCGCGGACAAGCTCACCATTGCCCGGCACCTGGACAACTTCGGCGTGGGCTTCATCGAGGGCGGCTGGCCCGGCGCCAACCCCCGCGACACGGAGTTCTTCGCCCGCGCGCAGCAGGAGATCGAGTTCAAGAACGCCGAGCTGGTCGCCTTCGGCGCGACCCGCCGGGCCGGGGGCAAGGCCGCCGAGGACCCCCAGGTCAAGGCGCTGCTGGAGTCCGGCGCTCCGGTGATCACCCTGGTCGCCAAGTCCCACGACCGCCACGTGGAACTCGCGCTGCGCACCACCCTCGAAGAGAACCTGGAGATGGTCGTCGACACCGTCTCCTACCTTCGCGAGCAGGGCCGCCGGGTCTTCGTGGACTGCGAGCACTTCTTCGACGGCTACCGCGCCAACCCCGAGTACGCCAAGGCCGTCGTGCGCGCCGCCTCCGAGGCCGGCGCCGATGTCGTCATCCTCTGCGACACCAACGGCGGCATGCTCCCCGCCCAGGTCCAGGCCGTCGTCGCCACCGTCCTCGCCGACACCGGCGCCCGGCTCGGCATCCACGCCCAGGACGACACCGGCTGCGCCGTCGCCAACACCCTCGCCGCCGTCGACGCGGGCGCCACCCACGTCCAGTGCACCGCCAACGGCTACGGCGAACGCGTCGGCAACGCCAACCTCTTCCCGGTGGTAGCCGCCCTGGAACTCAAGTACGGCAAGACTGTCCTGCCCGAGGGCGCGCTCGCCGACATGACCCGGGTCTCGCACGCCATCGCCGAGGTCGTCAACCTGACACCCTCCACCCACCAGCCCTATGTGGGTGTTTCCGCCTTCGCCCACAAGGCCGGACTGCACGCCTCCGCGATCAAGGTCGACCCCGACCTCTACCAGCACATCGACCCGGCCCTGGTCGGCAACACCATGCGGATGCTGGTCTCCGACATGGCCGGCCGCGCCTCCATCGAGCTCAAGGGCAAGGAGCTCGGCATCGACCTCGGCGGCGACCGGGCGCTGGTCGGCCGGGTCGTCGAGCGGGTCAAGGAGCGCGAGCTCAAGGGCTACACGTACGAGGCCGCCGACGCCTCCTTCGAACTGCTGCTGCGCGCCGAGGCGGAGGGCCGGGTGCGCCGCTACTTCCGCACCGAGTCCTGGCGCGCCATCGTCGAGGACCGCCCCGACGGCACGCACGCCAACGAGGCCACCGTGAAGCTCTGGGCCAAGGGCGAGCGGATCGTCGCCACCGCCGAGGGCAACGGCCCGGTCAACGCGCTCGACCGGGCGCTGCGGGTCGCCCTGGAGCGCATCTACCCGCAGCTCGCCAAGCTGGAGCTGATCGACTACAAGGTCCGCATCCTCGAAGGCCGCACCGGCACCGAGTCCACCACCCGAGTCCTCATCACCACCGGCGACGGCACCGGTGACTGGGCGACGGTAGGCGTCGCGGAGAACGTCATCGCCGCGTCCTGGCAGGCGCTGGAGGACGCGTACACCTACGGGCTGCTGCGGGCGGGGGTCGAGCCGACGGAGTAGCCGGCACGGCCGGACGGGGCCGGGGAAGACCCGGCCCCGGGCCGCGGTCAGGGGTGGTAGATCTCCTGCATCGCGGTGATCCGGCCCTGGGCGTCCGCCCGGTAGTAGAAGTACGGGGTGTTGGGCAGCTTGTTGTCCACCAGCCATCCGGCCGGGACGGTGCGCGGGCTCCCGGTCTCGCCGACCACCTGGACCTCGGCGCCGGCGTGGATCAGGGCCGAGCCCTTGCGGATGGCGGTGTACTCGACGTGCTGCTCGTCGGCCGGGTCGTAGCTGCAGCCGACCTCGGTGAAGTTCACCCGGGTGTCTCCCCGGTACACCTCGGCGGACGCCAGTTCGAGGAAGTGGTCGTAGCCCTCCGGGTGGTAGCAGGGCTTGTTGCCGGAGCCGGTCCCGCCGCCCGTGGTGCCTTCCGCGGCCGGCGCGGAGGCCGGCCGGGAACCGGTGTCGGAGGCGGCGGTGGCAGTGGCGGAGCCGGCCGGTGCCTCGGCCGCGGAGTCACCCGCCGGGGCGGCCGGGCCGGAGCCGGTGGCCGCCGCGCCGGACTCCTCCGGTCCGCAGCCGGTGGTCAGCGCGATGACGACGGAACCGAGCAGTACGGCGGCGCAGACGCGACGGCGAATCATGGGACTCCTTTGCGGGCGAACGCAGTTGACGGGATCGAGGACGCCGGGCGCGGCGCCCGGGGTTCTGGCCCCCGCGCGTGATGTGAATCATGGGCCGGCGCCGGCCGAAGGCCACCGTGACGGGCACGGCGGCTGCGCGACGGTCGACGGCCGCGTTCACAAGCTGAACGCACAACGCGCCCTGTTCGTACGGGAGATGGGTACGGACCAATGTCGGCGTGAAGTATTGACGGCACTGTTCGGGCGGGGTTAACTCACGCCGCAACGCCGGTACCGGTTCCGGAACCGGTTGCGGTACCGGTTCCAGCTGTCCGCCATGCCTTGTCCCGGAGGCCCCGATGCGTGTCACCATCGCCGATGTCGCCCGCGAGGCCGGCGTCAGCAAGACCACCGTGTCACGGGTCGTCAACGCCAAGGGCGAGGTGGACGGTTCCACGGCCGCCCGCGTTCGTGAAGTGATCGCACTGCTCGGCTACGTACCCAGCTCGGGCGCCGTCGGACTGGCCCGCGGCAGCAGCCGTACGGTCGGCATGCTGGTGCCCTCGCTCACCTGGCCGTGGATGGGCGAAGTGCTCCAGGGCGTCGTGGACACCGTCGAGGCCGCCGACTACGGGCTGCTGCTCTTCACCTGCAACCGCGGCGCCGAGTCCGTACGGCGCTTCACCGGCCAGGTCTCGGCGCGCGCCTTCGACGGACTCCTGGTGGTCGAACCCGAGAACACCCTCGACCACCTCACCGCACTGCACCGCGGCGGCCTGCCGATCGTGCTGATCGACGACCGCGGCCACCACCCCGAATTCCCCTCCGTCGTGACCACCAACCGCGAAGGAGGCGCGTCCGCGGCCCGGCACCTGCTGGCCGCCGGGCGCACCAGACCCCTGGTCGTCACCGGCCCCCAGCACTTCGGCTGCGTACGCGACCGGCTCGACGGATTCCGTACGGTCCTGCCCACCGACCTCGTCGTGCACGGCGACTTCACCGAACGCAGCGGACGGCTGGCCGTGGAACAACTCCTCGCCTCCGGCGCCGAGTTCGACTCGGTCTTCGCGCACAACGACATCAGCGCGGCGGGTGTGCTGCGGGCCCTGCGAGCCGCCGGGCGCACCGTGCCGGACGACATCGCCGTGGTCGGCTTCGACGACATCCCGATGGCCGAGCACACCGAACCGCCCCTGACCACCGTGCGCCAGCCCACCCGGCGGATGGGCGAGACGGCCGCACGGCTGCTGCTCTCCCACCTCGGCGGCACGCCCGTACCCGAAGCACCGGTCGTGCTGCCCACCGAACTGGTCGTGCGCCACTCGGCGCCGTAGCGGTCCGGCCGGAGCCCACGGCCGACTGCCCCCTCCTCATCTCCGGATCCCTCCGGCCGCAGTCCCTCTTGGAGTCGCCATGTCCGTACGACGTCGTGCCACGTTGAGAGCGCTCTCGATCGCCACCGCGGTGGTCGCGCTCGCCGCAGGTTGCTCGTCCGCCAACTCGGGTGCCAACAAAGGGGGCGGCGCCGCCGGCGTACTGACCCTGGGCAAGCCGGACGGGCCGCAGACCGACAACAGCAACCCGTTCCTCAGCACCTCGGCGGGCGCCACGCTCGGCTACCGCTACATGATCTACGAGCCGCTGGCCATGACGAACCAGATCCGGCCCGCGGACGAGGCCGCCCCGTGGCTGGCGACCGGCTGGAAGTGGGAGGCCAACTTCACCAGGGTCACCTTCACCCTGGACCCCAAGGCCAAGTGGGCCGACGGCAAGCCGCTGACCGCCGACGACGTCGCATACACCTTCGAGCTGCTGAAGAAGCACCCGGCGCTGAACGGCAACGGCATCCCGTTCGACGGGATCACGGTGCGCGGCAATACGGTCGAGCTGACCTTCAAGGACTCCCAGTACGTCAACCAGAACAAGATCATCCAGCAGTTCGTCGTGCCCAAGCACATCTGGGAAGGCGTCGACAACCCCGAGACCTGGCCCAACCGCACGCCCGTCGGCTCCGGCCCGTACAAGCTCAAGACGTTCACCCCGCAGACCACCACACTGACCGCCACGCCCACCTACTGGAAGGGCGAGACCAAGGTCAAGGAGCTGCGCTACACCGCCTACAACGACAACAGCGCCGCGACCACGGCGCTGGCGAACGGCAAGGTCGAGTGGTCGTTCGTCTTCATGCCCGACTACAAGCGGCTGTTCGTCGCCAAGGACCCGAAGAACCACAAGCTGTGGTTCCCCTCCGGGCTCGGCATCCACGGACTCTGGTTCAACACCGCCCGCAAGCCCTTCGACAATCCGGCGCTGCGCAGGGCCATGGCGATGGTCGTCGACCGCAAGGCGATCTACACCCAGGCCGAGGCCACGCTCTACCCGGAGATCACCAACCCGACCGGCATCCCGCTGCCCGCCGGCGAGTCCTTCCTCGCCCCCGAGTACAAGAGCGCCACCACCGCCCCCGACGTGGCCGGCGCCAAGAAGGTGCTCGCGGACGCCGGTTTCGAACTCGGCGGCGGCGTACTGAAGGACCCGGACGGCAAGCCGGTGAAGCTCACCTTCACCGACCCGGCCGGCTGGAACGACTACATCACCGGTCTCGCGATCATCAAGGACAACATCAAGCAGCTCGGCATCGAGTCCCAGGTCAAGACGCAGACCGCGGAGGCCTGGGGCGCGGACGTCGCCAACGGGAACTTCGACGCCACCCTGCACTGGACCAACAGCGGCGCCACCCCCTACGACATGTACCAGAACATCATGGACGGCGCGCTGCTCCAGCCCGTCGGCAAGGCGTCCCAGCTCGGCAACTTCGGCCGCTTCAAGAACGACGAGGCCACCGCCGCGCTCAAGGCCTTCGCCAACGCGACCGAGGACTCCGCCCGCACCGCGGCGATGAACACCCTCCAGAAGATCATGGTCGAGCAGGCGCCGATGATCCCTACGGCCGCCGCCCCGATCGGAGCCGAGTACTCCACGAAGAACTGGGTGGGCTGGCCGACCGAGGCCGACCCGTACGCGCCGCCGCAGCACACCCAGCCGTCCGCGCTGCAGATCGTGCTGAAGCTCCAGCCCGCCAAGTAGAGCCAGGGATCACGGGACACAGGGACCGGCCATGTCGAAACAGCCCGCACACAACCACGTCGTGCTCGAAGCACGCTCAGTCACCAAACACTTCCCGGTACGGCGCACCGGACGCGATCTGCTCGCGGGCACACGCCGGACCGTCCACGCCGTCGACGACGTCTCGCTGGAACTGCGCCGGGGCACCGTAACGGCGCTGGTGGGGGAGTCGGGATCCGGGAAGTCCACCGTCGCCCGGCTGCTCGCCCAGCTGTATCCGCTGACCGGCGGTGAGATCCGGCTGGACGGCACGGCGGTGAAGGCCGGCCGGGGCCGGTCCTTCCGCGCCTACGTACGCCGGGTCCAGATCGTCTTCCAGGACCCGTTCGCCTCGCTGAACCCGGTGCACACCGTGCGCTACCACCTCACCCGGGCCCTGCGGATCCACGGCCGGGCCGGCCGCGGCGGGGCGGAGCTGGAGGAGCGCCTGACCGCCCTGCTGGACCGGGTCCGGCTGACCCCGCCCCGGCAGTACCTGGACAAGTTCCCGCACGAACTGTCCGGGGGACAGCGCCAGCGCGTGGCCATCGCCCGCGCGCTCGGCGCCGATCCCCAGGTGCTGCTCGCCGACGAACCGGTCTCCATGCTGGACGTCTCGATCCGGCTCGGCGTGCTCAATCTGCTGACGGACCTCAAGGACCGGCTGCGCCTCGCGATCCTCTACATCACCCACGACATCGCGTCGGCCCGCTACTTCGCCGACACCACACTGGTGATGTACGCGGGCCGGATCGTCGAGGGCGGTGACAGCGAGACCGTCACCCAGCACCCCGCCCACCCCTACACCCAGCTCCTCATCGCCTCCGCGCCCGACCCGGACGGGGCGGTCGCCGGGACGGCACAGGAGGAGACCGGCAGCGGCGAACCGCCCTCGCTGATCAACCCGCCCGCAGGCTGCCGCTTCCACCCCCGCTGCCCGAAGGCCCTGGAGCGCTGCCGCACCGAACCGCCGCCGCGCTTCGACCTCGAAGGCGGGCAGTGGGCGGCCTGCTGGCTGTACGCGGACGGCGGCACGGGCCGGGTGACCGGCGGTGGCGACGGCACCGCGGACCCCACGCAGAAAGAAGCCGCGAAGTGAAGTATCTGCTGCAACGGCTCGCCTTCTACCTGGTCACCGCGTGGGCCGCGATCACCATCAACTTCCTGATCCCGCGCATGATGCCGGGCGACCCGGTCCAGGCGCTGCTCGCCCGCTTCCAGGGCCGGCTCGACACCAGCGCCGTCGATTCGCTCACCGCGCTCTTCGGCCTCGACAAGAACCAGTCGCTCTGGCAGCAGTACACCGACTACTGGTCGCATCTGCTCGACGGCGACCTGGGCCTCTCCTTCACCTTCTTCCCGACACCGGTCGGCGAGGTGATCGCCCAGTCACTGCCCTGGACGCTCGCCCTCGTCGGCCTCACCACCCTGATCAGCTTCGTGCTCGGCACCGGCATCGGGGTGTTCACCGGGTGGCGGCGCGGCTCCTGGCTGGACGGGCTGCTCCCCGTCACCACCTTCATCTCGGCCATCCCCTACTTCTGGCTGGGGCTCATCGCCATCGCGCTGTTCGCCGTGAAGTGGCCGCTCTTCCCCGAATCGGGCGGCTACGACAACTCGCTCGTCCCGGCCTTCGACTGGCCGTTCATCTCCAGCGCGCTCTACCACGGGGTGCTGCCCGGCCTCACCATCGTGCTCAGCGCGGTGGCCGGCTGGATCCTCGGGATGCGGAACATGATGGTGACGGTGTCCTCGGAGGACTACGTCATGGTCGCCCAGGCCAAGGGTCTCTCCGAGCGCCGGGTGATGTTCGGATACGCGGCACGCAACGCGATCCTGCCTAACATCTCCGGCTTCGCCCTCTCCATCGGCTTCATCGTCGGAGGCACCCTCCTCGTCGAGATGGTCTTCTCCTATCCCGGCATCGGCCTACAGCTCTTCCAGGCCGTCGGCGCCAAGGACTACCCGCTGATGCAGGGCGTCTTCCTGATCATCACGCTCTCCGTCCTCGCGGCGAACCTCCTGGCCGACGTGATCTACATGGCCCTCGATCCCCGTACCCGAAGGGAGGCCTAGGAGATGGCCGTCACCGCCGCCGCCGAGGTCGCCGTGACCGACGCGACCGAGCCCCCGGCACCCGGCCGGCGCCGGCTGCGCTTCCTGCGCGGCCGCAAGACCGTCGTCGGTCTCGGGATCCTCGCCTTCTTCGCCGTGATCGCGGTCATCGGGCCGTGGATCGCCCCGTACGACCCGGACGCCATGAGCGACGCGCTGCTCCAACCGCCTTCCGGCGCCCACTGGTTCGGCACCACCCACACCGGTCAGGACGTGCTCTCGCAGATCCTCGTCGGCACCCGGGGCGTCCTGGTCGTCGGCTTCGTCGCCGGAATTCTCGCGACGGTCCTGTCCGTACTGATCGGCGTCAGCGCGGGCTTCCTCGGCGGCACGGCCGACGAACTGCTCTCGCTGCTCTCCAATGTCTTCCTGGTCATCCCGGGACTGCCGCTGATCATCATCATCGCCAGTCTGGTCTCCGACGCCGGAGACCTCCTGATCGCCGCCGTCATCGCCTTCACCTCGTGGGCCTGGGGCGCGCGCGTGCTGCGTGCCCAGACGCTGTCGCTGCGGTGCCGGGACTACGTCGAGGCGGCCCGCGCCACCGGCGAATCGACCTGGCGGATCATCTTCTTCGAGGTGCTGCCGAACCTGACGGCGGTCATCGCCTCCGGCTTCGTCGGCACCGTCGTCTTCGCGATCCTCTCCGAGATCACCCTCGCCTTCATCGGAGTCGCCGACATCTCCGACTGGAACTGGGGGACCGTCCTGTTCTGGGCGCAGTCAAACCAGGCCCTGGCACAGGGCGCGTGGTGGTGGTTCGTCCCGGCCGGACTCTGCATCGCCCTGCTCGGCATGTCGCTCGGCCTGATCAACTTCGGCATCGACGAGTTCGTCAACCCGCGCCTGCGCACGGAGACCGGCGCGTCCCGGAAGGTCCGGATGCGGGTCGGCTTCACCCCGGTGGCGCGTCCCGGCACCTCTGAGAAGGAGATCCGCCCATGAGCGAGCCCGTCCTCACCGTCCGCGGGCTGAACGTGGACTACGGGAGAGGGGGCGACGCCGTGCACGCGCTGCGCGACATCGACCTCACCCTGCACCGGGGCGAGGTGCTGGGCCTGGCGGGCGAGTCCGGGTCCGGCAAGTCGACCCTCGCGTACGCCGTCACCCGGCTGCTCCCGCCGCCCGGGGTGATCACCGGCGGCGAGGTCCACTATCACCGGCCGGGCGGCGAGGCGCTCGATCTGCTGGCCCTGTCGGCCGCCGGGCTTAGGGCCTTCCGCTGGCAGGAGCTGTCGATCGTGTTCCAGGGCGCGATGAACTCGCTCAATCCGGTGCACACGGTCCACAGCCAGCTCACCGACGTACTGCGGGCCCACCGCCCGGGGCTGAGACGGCCCGAACGGACGGCACGGGCAAAGGAGTTGCTGGCACTCGTCGGCATCTCCGCCGACCGGCTCGCCGCCTACCCGCACCAGCTCTCCGGCGGGATGCGCCAGCGCGTGATGATCGCGATGGCGCTCGCGCTGGAGCCCGAGATCGTCATCATGGACGAACCCACGACGGCCCTGGACGTCGTCATGCAGCGCCAGATCCTGGGTCAACTGGTCAGACTGCGCGAGGAGCTGGGGTTCTCGGTCCTCTTCATCACCCATGACATCTCGCTGCTGATCGAGTTCTCGGACCGGATCGCGATCATGTACGGCGGCCGGATCGTCGAGGAGGCACGGGCCGACGCGATCTACCGCGACCCCCACCACCCCTACAGCGACGGGCTGCTGCACTCCTTCCCCGCACTGCACGGCGCCCGCCGCGAACTGACCGGCATCCCCGGCTCGCCCCCGCACCTGTCCGCGATGCCGGCCGGCTGCGCCTTCCACCCCCGCTGCGGCAAGGCGCTCGACGCCTGTGCCGGCCACGTCCCGGTGCTCGCCGCACCGGACGGGGACGCGTCGCGCACGGTGGCCTGCTGGCTCCACCGCCCGGCCCCGGCGACCGCCGCGCCCCGCCCGTAGCGATCCCACGCCCACCACAGGAGACCCATGAACCCCGTCACCTCCCAGACCCACGCCCAGGCCCGCGAACTCGCCGCCCGTGCCGTACCCGGCCTGCCCGCCGATTTCCGCTGGGGCGTCGCCACCGCCGCGTACCAGATCGAGGGGGCCGCCGCCGAGGACGGCCGGACCCCGTCCATCTGGGACACCTACTGCAGGGTGCCCGGCATGGTCGTCCGCGGCGAGAACGGCGACGTGGCCTGCGACCACTACCACCGGATGCCCGAGGACGTGCGGCTGATCGCGGACCTGGGCGTCGACACCTACCGCTTCTCGCTCGCCTGGCCGCGCATCCAGCCGGGCGGGCGCGGCCCGGCCAACGCGAAGGGGCTGGACTTCTACAAGCGGCTGCTCGACGAGCTGGAGGCCGCCGGCATCACCCCCTGGGTCACCCTCTACCACTGGGACCTCCCGCAGGAGCTGGAGGACGCCGGCGGCTGGCCGGCCCGTGACACCGCCCACCGCTTCGCCGAGTACGCCGCGCTCGCCTACGACGCGTTCGGTGACCGGGTGAAGCACTGGACGACGCTGAACGAGCCGTGGTGCTCGGCCATGCTCGGCTACGCGTACGGCAACCAGGCACCCGGGCGGCAGGACTTCGGCGACGCGATCAGGGCCGTCCACCATCTGCTCCTCGGCCACGGCCTCGCCGCGCGGCACATCCGCCGGGCGGCCGCGGACCGGGGCAACGAACTCGAACTCGGCATCACGCTCAACCTCGGCACCGCCACCCCCGAGACCGACAGCCCCGCGGACGCCGAGGCCTGCCGCCGCGCCGACGGAATGGGCCGCCGCCTCTATCTGGACCCGCTGGCCGGAGGCGGCTACCCCGAGGACGTCGTCGCCGACCTCGCGCTGCGCGACGCCGTGCTCCCGGTCCAGGAGGGCGACCTGGCCGCCATCGCCACCCCGATCGACGTCCTCGGCGTCAACTTCTACCGCGGCACCCTCTTCTCCGGCGTCACGGAGGACGGCTCCCCGGTGGACGCCGAAGGGCTGCCGGTCACCCGTGGCGTGGAGCGCGATCTGCCGCGTACCGCGATGGACTGGGAGATCACCCCCACCGCCCTCACCGACCTGCTGGTGGGCCTGGAGCGGGACTACGGCCTCCCGACGGTGATCACCGAGAACGGCGCCGCGTTCGACGACACCGTCGGCGCGGACGGACAGGTCCACGACGCCGACCGCACCGCCTATCTCGCCGACCACATCGCCGCCGTCGCCGCGGCCCGCGCCGCCGGGGCCGACGTCCGGGGCTACTTCGCCTGGTCGCTGATGGACAACTTCGAGTGGTCCTACGGCTACGACAAGCGGTTCGGCATCGTCCGCGTCGACTACGGGACGCAGGAACGGACGCTGAAGGACAGTGCCAAGTGGTACCGCGACACCATCCGCCTCACCCGGGGCGGCTGAGCGCGGCGGGCCGGGCTGTCGCACCCGCCACCCGTTCGGGTTAGCTTCGAAGTATGCGGAACAGGCTGTTCCCGACGGTGCTGGCCGGCCTGCTGCTGATCCTGGCGGCGGCCGTCCTCGGCACGGCCCCGGGCGCGACGCCGTCGACCGGGGCAGCCACCGTCGACGACGTCGCGCAGGCCCTGCGCAAGAGCCCGGTGTACGTCGACCCGGCGGCGCCCGGCCGGCTGTCACCGGGCCAGGCCGCCGCCCTGACGAAGAAGATCAAGGACGCCGACAAGCCCGTCTTCGTGGCCGTGCTGCCGCAGACCTCCGCCTTCCCCGCGAAGACCCTGCTGACCACTCTGCGCACCGACACCGGGATCACCGGCGTCTACGCGGTCCGCCTCGGCAACGGCTTCGACGCGGGCGCCGACCCGCAGGTGATGTCCACCCGGGCGGTCCACAACCTCACCGCCGCGGTGAAGACACCCGGCGCGGACACCGACGCCGCGACCCAGCTCAACACCTTCGTCGACCGGGCAGTGGAACAGGCCCGGGGCAGCGCCCCCGCCTCCTGGGGCGGCTCGCCCGGCGGCGGATCGTCCTCCGCCGTCGGGCTGATCACGGTCGGCGCGCTCCTGGTGCTGGGCGGCGGCACGGCCTACGCGATCGTGCGCCGCAACCGGAAGCGGAAGGAGGCCGAGGAACGGGCCGCGCTCGACAAGCTGCGGGTCGTCGTGGACGAGGACATCACCGCGTACGGCGAAACCCTGGACCGGCTCGACTTCCATCCCGCCGAGGCGGGCGCCGACGACGTCATGCGCGCGGACTACGAGCGGGCGCTCGACTCGTACGAGACCGCGAAGTCCCGCATGGCGGCCGCCCGCCATCCGTCCGACGTGCGCGGGGTCACCCAGGCCCTGGAGGACGGCCGCTTCTCCCTCGCGGTCCTCGACGCCCGCCGGACCGGCGGCGAACTGCCGGCCCGCCGCCCGCCCTGCTTCTTCGACCCGCGCCACGGCCCCTCGGTCGCCGACGCCCGCTGGTCCCCGTCCGGCGGCACGGCACGCGAGGTCCCGGTCTGCGCGGCCGACGAGGTCCGGCTGCGCGCGGGCGAGGAACCGCTGGGCCGCACCGTCGACACCCCCGACGGCCGCCGCCCGTACTGGGAGGCGGGCCCGGCCTACGGTCCGTGGGCGGGCGGCTACTTCGGCGGCGGCCTGCTCCCCGGCCTGCTCGCCGGCACGCTGCTCGGCTCCATGCTGTCGAGCCCCGCGTACGCGGCGGAGTACGGCGGCGGCGACTTCGGCTCCGGCGGGGACTGGAGCGGCGGCGACTTCTCCGGAGCCGACTTCGACTCCTCGGGCTTCGACGGCGGAGGCTTCGGCGGGGGAGGCGACTTCGGGGGCGGCGGCGGATTCGACGGGGGCGGGTTCTGAGCCGCCGACCGGCGACCGGTGACCGCTCGGGCAGGTGCGATTCATGCTAGACCTGAAGTTATGTCTGGTATCGGCCGATTCCGGGCGCGGCTGCGACGCTCCGTCCGGCGATCACATCGGCACGATGGAGGACGCCCGGGCCCACAGGCGCCCGCGTCGTCGGGCCGGGGCCTGGCGCCCTGGTCACCCGGTCGCGAACTGCGCTCCCTGTTCAACCTGCACACCGTGGCCGGCCAGGTCTTCGTCTTCGTCCTCGGTCTCGTGCTGCTGCTCGTCGCGGCGGGGGCCGTCGCGCTGGTGGTGCAGGGCCGCCGCGACAGCATGGCCGACGCCCGCGCCCGCACCCTGAGCGTCGCCGAGACCTTCGCCCACGCGCCCGGAACCGCCGCCGCACTGGACAGCAGGAACCCCACCGCGATCCTCCAGCCGCGTGCCGAGGAGGTCCGCAAGCTGACCCATGTCGAGTACATCGTCCTGGCGGGCCGACAGGGCATCCGGTACACCCACCCCGACCCCGCGCTGATCGGCAAACACCTCATCGGCCCGTACAAACAGGCACTGGCCGGGCACGGGTTCACCGAGACCTTCACCGGAAGCCTGGGGCCCTCGGTCAACTCGGTCGTGCCCGTGCCCCGGGCGGACGGCTCGATCGCCGGACTTGTCTCGGTGGGGATCACCGTCGAGTCCGTGAACAGCGTGGCGGACCGCTCCGTCCCGCTCGCCACGGCCGCCGCGGCGGTCGCCCTGGCGCTCACCGCGGGCGGCGCGGCGCTCCTGAGCAGGCGGCTGCACCGCCAGACCCACGGCCTCGGGGCCGCCGAGATGACCCGGATGTACGAGCACCACGACGCGGTGCTGCACGCGGTCCGCGAGGGCGTCCTCATAGTCGAGGCCGACCGGCGGCTGACCCTCGCCAACGACGAGGCCCGCAGGCTTCTCGACCTGCCCCCGGACGCCGAGGGCCGGGCGGTGGCGGACCTCGGGCTGGACCCGGACACCGCGGAACTGCTGGTCTCCGGCCGGACCGTCACGGACGAGGTGCTGCGGGCCGGCAACCGGCTGCTGGCCGTCAACCTCCGCCCGACCGACACGCACGGCGGGCCGCCCGGCATGGTGGTGACCCTGCGGGACACCACCGAACTCCGCGCGGTCACGGGACAGGCGGAGTACGCCACCGAACGGCTGCTGCTCCTGTACGAGGCGGGCGCCCGGATCGGCACCACCCTCGATGTGACCCGCACGGCCCAGGAACTGGCGGAAGTGGCGGTCCCCGGGTTCGCCGACGCCGCGTCGGTCGACCTCGCCGACCCCGTACTGCGCGGGAACGAACCGACGACACCGGACGGCGGCACGCTGGAGATGCGCCGCACCGCCGTCGCGTCGGTCGACGCGGACCATCCGCTGTACCCGGTCGGCCATGTGGTGGGCTTCGTCCCCACCAGGACCCGGGCGATGCGGGTGCACAGCGACGATGCCGATCTGGAGAGCGATTTCGTGCGGCTGGGCTGGCGGAACTGGGATCCGGACGTGGCCGCGCGGATCAAGGAGCGGGGCTTCCACTCGCTGGCGTCGGTGCCGCTGCACGCCCGCGGCACGGTTCTGGGCATGGCCAACTTCTGGCGCTCGGGCGATTCGGAGCCGTTCGACGAGGACGACCTGTCCTTCGCGGAGGAGCTGGTGGCCCGGGGCGCGGTCGGCGTGGACAACGCCCGCCGCTACACACGGGAGCACGCGATGGCCGTGACCCTGCAGCGCAGTCTGCTGCCGCGCGGCCTGCCCGAGCAGAGCGCCCTCGATGTCGCCTACCGCTATCTGCCCGCGTACGAGGGGGTGGGCGGCGACTGGTTCGACGTGATCCCGCTGTCCGGCGCCCGGGTGGCGCTGGTCGTCGGTGACGTGGTCGGGCACGGGCTGCACGCCGCGGCCACCATGGGGCGGCTGCGCACCAGCGTCCACAACTTCTCCTCGCTGGATCCCGCCCCCGACGAGCTCCTCGGGCATCTCGACGAACTGGTCAGCCGGATCGACCGGGACGAGGCCGCCGCCGACGCGGAGATCGCCGGAGCCACCTGCCTGTACGCGATCTACGACGCGGTCTCCGGGAACTGCGCGGTGGCCCGGGCCGGCCACCCCGGGCCCGTGCTGGTCCTGCCCGACGGCACGGTCGAGTTCCCCGAGGTGCCGACCGGACTCCCGCTCGGCATCGGCGGCATGCCCTTCGAAGCGGCCGAGTTCCACGTACCCGAGGGGAGCCGGCTGGTCCTGTACACGGACGGGCTCGTGGAGCGCCGGGACCGGGACATCGACACCGGCCTCGCCCTGCTGCGCGCCTCCCTCGCCGGCCGCGACCGGACACCGGAGGAGACCTGCGACGACGTGCTCGACGCGCTGCTGCACGACCGGCCGAACGACGATGTCGCGCTGCTCGTGGCCCGCACCCGCACGCTCGATCCCGACCAGGTCGCACAGTGGGCGGTGGCCACCGACCCGGCGGCCGTCGCCGGGGTCCGCAAGAACGTCGCCCAGTGGCTCACCGACCGGGGCCTGGAGGAGGAGGCGTTCGCCACCGAGCTGATCCTGAGCGAACTGGTCACCAACGCGGTGCGCTACGGCACGGCGCCCATCGAGGTCCGCCTGCTGTACGACCGCAACCTGATCTGCGAGGTCTCCGACAGCAGCAGCACCTCCCCGCATCTGCGCTACGCGGCGACGACCGACGAGGGCGGCCGGGGCCTGTTCCTCGTCGCCCAGTTCGCCGAACGCTGGGGGACCCGTTACACCGAGACGGGCAAGGTCATCTGGTCGGAGCAGACGGTCGGCGAGCCCGAGGCGGACGAGCCGCAGCCGAACGCCCTCTGACGTCGCCCCTCCTCCGTTGTTTGCCGTTCCGGCAATGATATTTGCCGATATGGCGCCGGGTTGCGGACCCTTCTCGGAAGAAGGCGAAAGGGAGGTACTCCTCATGAGCGACATGACCAGCGATGCGACCGGCAAGGCGGCAGGTGGCCGGGGCGTGAACGGCGGTACGGACCGCCCCTACGACGTGGTGGTGATCGGCGGCGGCGCCGCCGGACTGAGCGGAGCCGTGACCCTGGCCAGGGCGCGCCGTTCGGTGCTGGTGATCGACGCCGGACAGCCGCGCAACGCCCCCGCCTCGCACATGCACGGCTACCTCGGGCACGACGGCACCCCGCCCTCGGAGCTGCTGGCCATCGGCCGGGACGAGGTGACCCGCTACGGGGGAGAGGTCGTCCAGGATGCCGTGGTGGCCGCCGAGCGGCTGCCCGACGGCGCGGGATTCCGGGTCGAACGGAAGGACGGGGACCCGGTCGTGGCGCGCAGGCTCCTGGTGGCCACCGGCCTGGTCGACGAACTGCCCGAGGTGCCGGGCCTGGCCGAACGGTGGGGGCGCGAGGTCCTGCACTGCCCGTACTGCCACGGCTGGGAGGTGGCCTCCCGCCCGATCGGCGTCCTGTCCACCGGCCCGCTGGCCGTGCACCAGGCACTGATGTGGCGCCAGTGGAGCGAGGACATCACTCTCTTCCGCCACACCGGGCCCGAGCCCACGGACGAAGAGTACGAGCAGCTGGCCGCCCGCGGCATCGCCGTGGTCGACGGCGAGGTGGCCGGCCTCGAAGTGACGGACGACCGGCTTACCGGGGTGCGGCTGGCCGACGGCCGGGTGGTCCCGCGCGAGGCCGTGGTGGTGCAGACCGGCCTCATCTGCCGCGCGGACGTGCTGGCGGGTCTGGGGCTGGGGGCGGCCGAACTGAAGATGGGCGGCGAGGTGATCGGTACGTACGTCGCCGCCGATCCGGCCGGGGAGACGGAGGTGCCCGGCATCTGGGTGGCCGGCAATGTCGCCGATCCGAAGGGCAAGGTCGTGGTCGCCGCCGCAGCCGGGGTGCAGGCCGCCGCCGCGATCAACGCGGACCTGATCACCGACGACGTGAACCGCGCGGTCGCCGCCCGCCGCGCCTGACGCCGGCCGGGCCCGCCCCGGAACGCCGAGCGCCCGCCTCCCTCCCCGGCGGGGGAGGAGAGGGCGGGCGCGCTCGGGTTCGGGCGTGGGGCGGCGCAGGGCGTCAGGCCTGGGTCACGGCGGACTTGATCGCGGAGATGTCGAAGTTGAGCTTGACCTTGTCGCTGACCATCACGCCGCCGGTCTCCAGCGCCGCGTTCCAGGTCAGGCCCCAGTCGGAGCGCAGGATGTCGGCGCTGCCCTCGAAACCGACCCGCTCGTTGCCGTAGACGTCGGTGGCGGAGCCGTTGAACTCCAGGTCGATGGAGAGCGGACGCGTGACGTCCTTGATGGTGAGGTCACCGGTGACGCGGTACGTGTCGCCGCCGAGCTGCTCGGCGTGCGTGGAGCGGAAGGTCATGAGCGGGAACTTCTCGGCGTCGAAGAAGTCGCCGCTGACCAGGTGACCGTCGCGGTCGGCGATGCCGGTGTCGATGCTGCCGATCCTGACGTCGATGGACGCGGTGGAGTTCGCCGGGTCGGCGCCGTCCAGCTTCAGTGTGCCCTCGTGCTCACCGAAGGAGCCGCGCACATTGGTGACCATCGCGTGCCGCACGGTGAAGCCGATGCTGCTGTGCGCCGGGTCGATCGCGTACTCGCCGGTGAGGGCGGCCAGGGCCGGGTCCACGGCGGGGGCGATGGTCGCGGTGGCGGCGGACGGGGCGTTGTTGTTCTTGCGGTTGAACAGAGCCATGGCTCCTCCTCGGGGGACGTGATCGAGCGGGGTCGAAGTGATTGTTTAACCTTCAACGAGAATGACTGTAGCGCGATCTAGTTCAACATTCAACATTTGACTGGAAGGGTGTCGCTCGAAGGGCGCCGATGAGGGGCGTCGATGGGCGGTGCCGATCAGGGGCGTCGGTCGAAGGGGTCGGTGGGGGAGCGTCCATCGAGGGGCGCCGTGAACGCAGACCGAACGTCGGCTCAATTACTGCCGACCGTTGCCGTCCCCCTCTGGCGGACGCGCGTAGAACTCGGGCAGTATCTGCATACCCTTACTTGTCATGAGCAGGAGGAGTCCCCCCATGCTGTCCCAAATGAGACTGCGCCCCGTCCTGACCGCATTCGCCCTCGTCCTGGGTGTTCTCTTCGCCCCGGGCGTCGGTGTCCTCGGCGGTGGCGCCCCCCAGGCCCACGCCGCCACCAAGCTCACGCACGCCGAGGCCACCGCCCGGTTCAGCTCCTCCGGAGTCACCTGGTCGTCCTCCGGCGGCTGCTCCAACCGCAACGTCGCCACCTGCACCTCGTTCGACCAGCTCAACCTGGCCACCGCCCAGGGCGCCCAGACCCTCAAGGGCGCCACGGGCTGCGCACTGAACATCACCGGCGGCACCGAGACCGGCCACGCCAGCGGCACCTACTCGCACTGGAACGGCTACAAGCTCGACTTCGCCAAGTCGACCTGCCTCACCAACTACGTCCACAACGTCTTCACCTACATCGGCGTACGCGGTGACGGCGCTCCCCAGTACCAGGCGGGCTCCGGCAATGTCTACGCCGACGAGGGCAACCACTGGGACGTGACGTTCTACAACTGCGGCGGCTGCTGACCTCCGCGCACGTCGGCCCGCACGGGGTGCCCCGGTCCGCCGGACCGGGGCACCCCGCTCTGCTTTCCGGCGGACGGGGGCACCCCGTCGACCCGAACGCGTGACGGATTAGCATGGTCAACTGCCGAGGCCACGAACCGGGCTGACCAGCCGTCGCGATCACCAGGAGGGTGCATGTCCTTCGAAGAGGAGTGGGCCGGTCTCAAGGCGGACGCGGCCGCCCGCATGCAGCTGAACAGCGTGCCGGACGAGGGCCCGGGCGCGGGGCCGTCCGGCGGGGACCTCGTCGTCCACGACGACGAGCTCGGCAAGATCGGCCATTTCGCCTACCGCCTGCACAACAACCTGAAGGCCGACGGCAAGCACGCCCGGACCACCACCGAGGCCGCCGGTACGAGCCTGGCATCGGACGGGTTCGAGATGGGCAAGGCACTGACCGCCGCATCCAAGGCCTGGGACAAGCAGGTCGGGACGCTGGCCGACGCCTGCGCGCACATCTCCAACCACCTCGACTTCTCGAAGGCGTCGAAGAAGAAGGACGACGAGTGGGTCGCCGCCCAGGTGAGCGCGTCCAGGATCGCCGACTACTACGACGTCCCCGAAGAGGACACCAAGCCCTCGATCCCGAAGCCCGAGGGCCCCATCATCTGATCCCACCCCTCCTTCCCCTCCTGCTCACTGCCCTTCATTCCCCACCCAGGCGAGGTGCACGGTGCTGGTTTTCCAGCAGCTTCTCAACCTGAAGACCAAGCCGCTCGATTCGGCGATCGACGACTGGGTCGCCATGGTCAAAAAACTCAAGGAACTCGCCAAGGACGCGGGGGACATGAGCACCTATGCGCAAGGGACGGCCTGGAAGGGCGAGAACGCCTCCGTCACCAAGCCGTTCGTCACGAGGACGGCGGCCGAGTTCACCGACGCGGTGATCCAGGCCGAGAGCATCGTCAACATCCTCAAGGACGCCTACGGTGAGTTGACGCGGGCCAAGGCCGATCTCGAAACGATCTACGAGAACCCGCCGCACGGCCTCAAGATCGACCCGGACGGCGTCATCACGCACCCGGAGGGCTCCAGCGCGGCCCAGGGTGACGTCGACGCACTCGTCGATCGGCTGGAGGCCATTCTCCAGCGCGCGGTCGACGCCGACGCGCTCTGCGCCTGGGGACTGAGGGATCTCACCAAGGACCCGCACGAGTTCAGCAGCATGCACTACGGCTCGCTGAAGGACGCGAAGACGGGCATGGTCCAGGAACAGCGGACGAAGCTGGACAAGACGGAGTACGAGCCCCCCAAGAAGTGGGGCAGCGGCACCATCAAGCCCATTGCCGAGTTCCTCAGTTACCGGTCCTGGATGGGCGGCGGCGAGGCGCTCCTGCACGGCGACGTCAATGGCGCGATACAGGGATTCATCGGCGGCACACCCGCCTACGCCGCCGGCGAGGCCAGCAAGCATCTGGAGAAGGGGTCGATCCTGAGCGACGTGAAGGGGAAGCACCACCGCCCCACGTTCATGAACTCGATCGGCAAGTTCGGCGGCAAGATATTCGGTGCACCCGTCGCCGTGGTGGCGACGGGAATCGACTTCTACTACACCCCGTCGAAGAAGGAACCCGGTGACACCCACGTGGAAGCCCCGGCAGCACCCGGAAAGGTGAGGTATCGGTGACGCACTCCGCAGGCCCGCCGCCGCCCGGCCGCCGCCGTCCCAGCCTGTGGCACTGGCTGACCCCCCGGGGATCACGGGCGTTCGTCCTCGGCGTCGCCATGGCCGTCGGCGGGCTCGCCGGCGGGGTGCGCGCCGCGATGGCCGGGGAGGGGATCTGGAAGTCCGCCGGCATCTTCGGCGTGGGGGTGCTCGGAGTCGTTCTCACCGTCGCGTGGATCGTGACGTACACGCGGGAGCGCTGAGGAGAGGGCTGCTCCGCGGGTCCGTGCCCCGGAATACGAACGGTGCGAATGGAAGGTGCGGGTTGATGTACACGACGGAGTCGGCGGAGGCCCGCATCGAGGATGCGGGCAACCTCCTGGTCGCGCCTTCGGCGTTGCGGGACCATGAGGCGGTCAGGGACTTCTTCGGGTCCACGATCACGCCGGAGGACCTTGCCTCAGGTTCGACCGACCTCGCACAGCGGACCGTCTACCTGTGCGGCGACGCGTCCGGGATCAGCGCCGGTCAACTGCGGTCGGCGGACCGGGTGTTCGTGGTCCGGGAGCTGTCACGCGGCTACGACGAGGACGACGGCAGCCCCTGGACCCTCGTGGACCTCGGCCGGGTTCCCCGCCGCGTACACGGCGTCGGCGTGTACTACCCCCGTTTCTTCGGCCCCGGCGCCGATCACTTCGGACGGATCAGCGCGGAGCACGAGTTCCAGTCCCTGACGGAGTCCACCAAGCCCGGAACGGCCCGTCGCAGCGGGATCTATCTGACGCCCGTCACACAGAACGGCGACGAACTGCATTTCCGCCTGCTCCGGTGCTCCACGAATCTCTCGGGGCCGACCGAGAGCTTCGGCCCGACCGACACGGGCATCGTCGAGGAGCTGAACCGCGAGGCCGCCGCCGTCTTCCGGGACCAGGCGCCGCTGAATCACGTTCTCGCGCAGATCTACCACAACACCCTCGCCACGGCCGGGCGCAAGCAGTCCAAGGCCAGGATCTCGGCCCATGCCGACAAGACCAAGGACATGCCCGCCAACGGCATCATGGCCTTCTGCACCTTCTACGACCGGCTCGACAGGCTGCGGCCCCTGGCCGAAGACGCCTTCGACTACGGCGTGAAGGGCGCCAGCGGGCTGACCAGACTCCACTTCCGTCTCAAGGACGCGACCGCGCAACACGACGGGGTCGCGCTGCCCGCGCAGTTCACCCTGACTCTCCACCCCGGCTCCGTGTTCTTCATGCCGCTGTCCACCAACCGCCTGTACACGCACGAGATCCGGCCCTCGTCGCTGGACGCCGAACTGCTTCCGACCCGCCTGGGATACGTGGTGCGCTGTTCGAGCGCCGAAGCCGTTCACAAGGACGGCCAGACATACCTCAAAGCGGCCGGGGACGGAGATCCGGTGAAGCTGGGGCCGCCCACACCTGAGGGCATGGACGAGCTGCGCAGGCGGTACGCCGAGGAGAACAGGACCTCGTCCTTCATCGACTACGGCGACGAATTCCTCTTCAGCATGAACTCGGGGGACTACGTTGCCCCCCGTGTCTAGGCTCTCGGACGAGATCCTCTCGTACGCCCTGCCGCCCGAGGAGAATTTCTTTGCGGAGCTGTCCGCGTCGGCCCGTCTGGAAGACATGGGAAAAGGCCGACGAGGCGCCGTACTGACCAGGGCCGACGAGACGGACGGTGTGCCGCTCGTACGTACCACCAGCCGGTACAGCAGTCCGGCGCAGCGTTTCCGGGCGGTGCACGAACAGTTGGCGCAACGGATCCAGGAACGGATCCAGGAACGGGCGGCGCTTCCGGCCGGCTTCAACAACGCTCTCATCGAGAGCTACACAAACGCCTACAGAACCATGGGCGGCCATTCGGACCAGGCCCTCGATCTGGCCGAACCGTCGTTCATCGCCGTCTTCTCCTGCTACCAGCACCCCGAATCGGGCCCGCCGAGAAAACTGATCTTCGAATCGAAGGAGCACGAAGGGGAGAAGTCCGAGATCCCCCTCGCCCACAACAGCATCGTCGCGTTCTCCGTCGAATCGAATCGCCGACTCCGGCACAGGATCGTGATGGACGCGCCCGTCGGGACACCGGACAACCAGTGGTTGGGCGTGACGTTCCGGACGTCGAAGACCTTCCTCCGGTTCCGCGACGGACACGCATACCTCCCGCAGGGCGCGCGCCTCATGTCGGCCGACGATGAGCAAAGGCGCGAGTTCTACCGGCTGCGGCGCCGCGAGAACCATGAAACGGACTTCGTCTACCCCCCGGTGGCATACACCGTCAGCGAGAGCGATCTGATGCCGCCCGTCTGACCTCGGGGGAGCGGGCCGTGCGACGGCTACAGCTGAACGGTGATGGCCACGGTCACCTCGTCACCGGCCGAGATCCCCTGCGGCTTGCGGACCGCGTTCTTCAGCGGCAGCAGATAACCGCCGTCCTTGGGAAAGAGCGACGTGGTGAAGATGGTCTCGCCGATGCGCGCGTCCACGGGTACCGCGCCCCAGCCGTACGTGGCCAGCGCGGCCACCTCGCGGATGTCGGCGGCCTGTTCGGCGGGAACGGCGGCGAAGTAGAACGGCGAAGGCCCCCGCCACTCGATGACGCGGCCGGTGAATTCAACGTGCACGAGGTCGATCCGTTCATCGAGGGGCGCCGGATTCCGGGCAGCGTACACGCGGGCCTACTCGGCACCGGAGGTGGCGGTCGCCTGCCCGTGGGAGGCGGCTCCTGGACTCCGCGGCTCGTTGAAGGCCCGCTGCCGGTCCCCGTGGCTCAGGTTCGGCAGCTCGTGTGCCGGCGACCTGGCTGAGCCCCGCCCGGACCGTCGTGGTTGCGGATTCGTCACGCAGCAAGGAGATCGTCGGAGTCGACTACAACTCCGTCGGCCTGCCCATCTGTACGGGTGGGTTTGGTCCGTGCCGTGGCTGCGGGCGAGACGGCCCGTGCCTTCCTGGGCAAGCCCGCCGACGCGTCTACCGGCCTTACCCACATCGGCGCCCGCGAATACGACCCGACCGTCCCGGACAGCAGGGCCTGCGCCCTGATACGCCTTGTCGGCCCAGCACTTGACGTCATGAGCAGCGAGAGCGGCGGGAATGCCGTGGGTCCGGGCCGCGGTCAGATCGTGCACGGCTCCGGGTAGCACGTGGGTTGAAGAGGCTCAATGTCACTGCCGTGCTGTTCACTTGGCCGCATGGACGCCTCCGCTCTGCGCGCCCGTCTGAACGACGCCTGGCGCGCGCCCGAATTGCACTGCCCGCTGCCCACCCATGGGGCAGGGCATGTCTGTGTGCCCAGTGACGCGGAGGATCTGGCCGCGTTGGAGCGCGTCGCTGCGGGCGTGATCGACGGGGCGAGTCTGCCCGTACGTGCGTGGGTCGTGGGGGGTAAGGCGGCAGGGGTGCCCGACGGTCCGCTGGTGGGCGGGGAG
>NZ_JBCEWQ010000069.1:0-43499 GCF_038448545.1 Streptomyces sp. CLV115 | reverse complement strand
TCCCTGCTCCCCTCCCCGGCCTCCCCGAGCTCATCCGCGCGAACCTCGCCCTGCTCCGCACCCGCTTCCCCGAGCTCCCGCGCCGCATCTCCGGATACGCCCTGGACGCCCTTCTGCCCGAGCGCGGGACCGACCTCGTCCGTGCCTTCTGCGGCAGCGAGGGAACGCTGGGCGTGGTGACGGAGGCGACCGTACGACTGGTCGAGGCCCCGGTGGCCCGCGCGCTCGCCGTACTCGGCTACGCCGACGAGGCCGCGGCCGCCGAGGCCGCCCCCGGCCTGCTCCCGCACCACCCGCTCACCGTCGAGGGCATGGCCGCCGACCTCGTACGGGAACCGGCCGGGCTGCCGCGCGGCGGCGCCTGGCTCTTCGTCGAGACGGGCGGCGCCACCCCCGCCGAGGCGCGGGCGCACGCCGAGCGCATCCTCCGGGCGGCCGACGCCCTGGACGGCACCGTCGTCACCGACCCCGCCGGGCAACGGGCCCTGTGGCGCATCCGCGAGGACGCCGCGGGCACCGCGACCCGGATGCCCGACGGCACCGAGGCCTGGCCCGGCTGGGAGGACTGCGCCGTACCGCCCGCCCGCCTCGGCCCCTACCTCCGCGACTTCCGCGCCCTGCTCACCGAGCACGGGCTGCGCGGCACCCCGTACGGGCACTTCGGCGACGGCTGTATCCACGTCCGCATCGACTTCGACCTGCTGAGCCCACCGGGTGTCGCCCGCTTCCGCCGCTTCTCCGAGGAACTCGCGGACCTGGTCGTCGCGCACGGTGGCTCACTGAGCGGCGAACACGGCGACGGTCAGGCCCGCGCCGAACTGCTCCCGCGCATGTACGGGGCCGAACTCGTCGCCCTCTTCGCCCGCTTCAAGGACATCTGGGATCCGGACGGCGGCATGAACCCCGGCATCCTCGCCCGCCCCGCCCGGCTCGACGAGAACCTCCGCTTCGAGGTGCTGCCGAAGCGCCCGGTGGACGTCGAGTTCGGCTACCCGCACGACGGCGGCGACTTCTCGGCGGCGGTGCGGCGGTGCGTGGGCGTCGCGAAATGCCGTACGGCGCAGCCGGCGGGCACCGGCGTGATGTGCCCGTCGTTCCGGGCGACCGGCGAGGAGGCCCACTCCACCCGGGGACGGGCCCGGCTGCTGCACGAGATGCTCGCGGGCGGCTCGGGCGCTGCGGATGGTGCCGCCGACACGACGGCAGTGATCACGGACGGCTGGCGTTCGACGGAGGTACGGGACGCGCTCGACCTCTGCCTGTCCTGCAAGGGCTGCCGCACCGACTGCCCGGTGGGCGTCGACATGGCCACGTACAAGGCGGAGTTCCTGCACCACCACTACCGGAGACGGCTGCGCCCGGCCTCCCACTACACGATGGGCCGGCTGCCGGCCTGGCTGCGCCCGGCGTCCCGCTTCGCACCCGCCCTCAACGCCCTGGCCCGGGTCCGCCTCCTCGCCGCGCTCGCCAAGCGGCTGGCGGGCATCGCGCCGGAGCGCGGGATTCCGGTCCTGGCGCGGGAGACGTTCACCCGGTGGCTGAACCGACGCTGGGGCAAGGGGACGTTCATCTTCTCGAACGACGAGGTGGCCATGGTCTGGCCCGACACCTTCACCGAACACCTCTCGCCCGAGGTGGGCCGGGCGGCGGTGCGGGTCCTGGGGGCGGCGGGCCGGCACACGATCCCCGCCGGGCGCGGACTGTGCTGCGGCCTCACCTACGTATCGACGGGCCAGCTGGGCAAGGCCCGCAAGGTCATGCGCCGCACCCTGGACCGGCTGGGCGGCACGCTCGGCACCCCCGTGGTCGTCCTCGAACCGAGCTGCGCCGCCACCCTCCGTACCGACCTGCCCGAACTCCTTCCCGACGACCCGAGATCCGCCGAACTGGCCTCGTCCGTCCGGACCTTGGCCCAATACCTGGAGGAGTTCGCCCCCGACTGGCAACCACCCCGCCTGGACCGCCCGGTGACCGGCCAGACCCACTGCCACCAGCACGCCGTCCTGGGTGACGCGGCGGAACGCCGATTGCGGGAACGGGCCGGGCTGACAGGCGAGTTGAGCGGCGGCTGCTGCGGCCTGGCCGGAAACTTCGGCTTCGAACGCGGCCACTGGGACGTGTCGGTGGCCTGCGCGGAGGAGACCCTGCTGCCCTCGGTACGGGCCGCCGAGCCGGGCACGGAGATCCTGGCGGACGGCTTCTCCTGCCGGACCCAGCTGGAACAACTGGGCGGCGTACGGGCACGGCACCTGGTGGAGGTGCTGGCCGAGGGCCTGGAGGAGGAGCCCGAGTGACTACGAGGCGCGGCCCGCGCCGAACCTCGCGACGGCCTCCGGGGTGACGGGCGTGAAGAAGTTGACGAGGTTCCCGTCGGGGTCGCGGAAGAGCAGCGCCCGGTTCCCCCACGGCATGGTCGTCGGCTCCTTGACGAAGTCGGCGACGAACTCGGTCAGGTTCCGGTGTACGCGGTCCACGTCGTCGACGAGGAACTCGATGATGACGCTGCTGTTCGCCTCGGGCCGGGCCGAGCCGGGGGCGAACAGCGGCACGGTGCGTTCGCTGCCGATCGCGAGCGTGGCACGGGGCAGGCGCAGTTCCGCGAAGTCCTCGGTGGCCCGGTCGGCCGTGATCCCGGTGATCCGCTCGTAGAACGCCACGAGGCGCGCGACGTCGGCGGTGATGATGCGGATCGAGACGAAGTCCATGACGTGTTCCTCGGGGTGGGTGCTCGTTTGAAGGCGTCGTTGCACGGCACACCGTAAAATCGATATCGGACAGATTCCGTCCTATTGCCCGCCCTGGGCGGCCCCGAAGCTCGGGTTCCGGACCTCGGGTCTCGGGATCCGGGTTTCGAGCTCCTGGTTCCGAGCTCCGGGACGGCCCGTTCACTCTTTCGTGGGTACGCGGAGAGGTCAGGTGCCGGGTCTTGAGCTTCGGGCTTCGGGAGCCGGGACCCGGACGTCGGGATTCGAGCGATGCCGTACAACCGGTAGGCAAATGAAGGGGTTTGGGGAAACCTCCCCACCCTCCCCGACCCGTCACGGCCAGCAAGTATGACTAGTCGTGACCAACTTGCGGCGGCGAGTCGCGGCTGCTTACGGTGCCCAACGTAACGACCCCGACGCGGTGTTCTCAGCACCGGCCGGGGCCTGACCCCAAGATCGAGAATTCAGAGGCGATCCCGTGGCTGCCCCAAACCTTAGCCCTGCCCTGCGCGCACCCGCATCCTCGCGCGCCCACCCGAAGGCCAAGCCCGGCTACGGCAAGCGATCCGTACTGAAGCAAGGCGATGAGGACCAGGGCCACTTCACCCTCCTCCCCGAACGCGAACGGCACATCGCCGGTTACGTCGACGCGCTGCCCGAGGGTGCGGCGATGGACATCAAGTCGCTGGCCAGAAGCCAGCCGCTGTACGGGCAGATGGCCGTCGGCAGCGCGCTGCGGGCCCTGGGCGTGGCCGGTCATCTGCGCCACGTCCGCTGCCTGAGCGGCGAGGGCGACCAGGTCCGCTGGGTCACCCGCACGTTCTGGTCCCGCACCGCCCATGACAACGAGTGGTGGACCGCCTTCCTGGCCGCCGAGGAACACCACCCCGCACCGCAGGAGGCCACCGGGACGTGCGCCCCGGCCGAAGCGCCGGAGCCTGAACCCGATCCGGCATCCGATCCCGTATCCGTACCCGCGCAGCCGCCCGCCCTGGTGGTACCGCAGCAACGCACCGCAGCACAGGCACCGACGTCGGCCCACACGGCGGGCGACCCCTCGCCCGCCTTCGCCGCCCTGGCCCGTCTCGGCCGCACCGACTCCCGCCTGGCCCTCTCGGCGGCGGACTGTGCGGCACTGGAGCAGGCGGCCGCCGAGTGGTTCGCGCGCGGCGTGGACGCCGACTACCTGACGCACGCCCTCACCGCCGGGCTTCCCGCGTCCGTCGACTCCCCCTTCGGCTTCGTCCGCCGCCGCCTCCACGACAAACTCCCGCCCCGCCTGCCCGCCACGACCCCGGCCGCGCGGGCAACTCCCGTACGCCGCCTGATGGTCGAGTGCACCGAGTGCGGCGCCCCGGGCAGGCCCGAGGCGTTCCGCGACGGCCTGTGCAGGCCGTGCCGCGAAACCGGCCCGGCCTGACAGCATGACAACGGCCCTCGCCGTGGGGCGAGGGCCGGTAATCCGGGGTCGGTCACCCGTGGAGCTTGGCGAACTCCACGAGTCCGGTGAACCCCTCGTTCGTCAGGGTCAGGTGCGGGCCGTCCGGCGTCTTGCTGTCACGGACCAGGAACTCACCGGTCGCGTGCGCATGGTCGGGGCACCATTCGATGCACTGCCCCCCATCGCCGCCGCTGTAGGTGCTCTTGACCCACTGCATGGTTCGAGGGTCGGGCGTGCTGCTCATGTGGCGTGATCCTCCATGATCTTGCGAATCAGGGTCAGTGACTCTTCCTCGGACAGTGCCGCCATGCGAAGCCGGTCGAACATGCTGACGGCTGTCGCCACCACGCTAGAGGTGTCGTCCACCTGTCCGCCATGGGTGGGAGTCTCGGTGTAGACGGCGTGGGGGGCGCCGTTCGACGAGAGCAGCGTGAACGGCAGGTGGCTGGGCGCGGCGCCTGCCCTGTACGGCAGCACTTGGACCGTGACGTGAGGCGATGACATCTGCGCGATCAGGTGTTCAAGCTGCCCGATCATGACGGACCGGCCGCCGACGCACGCGCGCAGGACGGCTTCATGGATCACGACCCACAGGAGCGGTGGTTCGTTACGCTCTATGACTGCCTGCCGCCTGATGCGCAGCCCCACGCGTTCCTTGATTCGTTCCTCCGCCTCACGTGGATGGGCGGCGCGGAAGACGGCCGTCGCGTACTCCGTGGTCTGCAACAGGCCCATGAGGAACGTGCACGAGTAGTCCGTGATCCCGCTCGCGGCCTCCTCAAGGGTTACGTACGGCACGAACCATTCAGGATGCCCCTGCTTGCTCAGCTTGGAGCGCAGTCGGGCGTACACGCCTGGCGTGCGGCCACGCGGTCCATGGCCTCCGCGAAGGCCTCCGACGCGAGCACGGCACCGTTCTCGACCTTGCTGACCTGTGCCTGCCGGTAGTGCAGCTTGTCCGCGAACTGCTCCTGCGAGAGCAGCAGGGCTTCACGCAGTGCTTTGGTCTCCTCGCCGAAGTACACGGCACCGTTCGCGGGCTCCCGTGCCTGGTCAGCCCCTTCGCTCACCTGTTCAACTCCCTCGTATTCAGCCTGCGTTGGAATGGGTCCAGATCTATCGAGCGTACGTGGTTCCAAGTCATGGTGTGAGCAGGGAGTCACGCAGAGCGAGCGGGACTGAACGGTCAATGGCGTACGGAGTGGCAGACATGGCGACGACAGACAACGCGTGGCGGGCGGCGGGAAACGGGATCGGGGACGCCGAGCGGGCGCGCGATGAACTGAGCGAGGCGCTCAAGGCGGCGGGGGTGAAGCTGCCGTCCCTGTCCCTCGACGCCGTCTCCTGCGCCGGGACCGTCCCGCGCGTTCTGATCGACCTCGGGCGCTGCAACGTGGCGACGGCCCACGCGCTCGCCGCCGCGCTCCGGCTCCGGGGCGCCGGACCCCGGCAGGCGGCGGCGCGGTGACCCGGCGGGTGTTCCGCTACGTTCCGTTCTCCGTCGAGCAGGACGCGACGGCGGAACCGGAGTACGAGGCCCGTTGCGTGTCCGGCGACGAAACCGAGTGCGGCGTGGAGTCCGGTGCGTACAACGACCCCGGACCGGTGGAGGAGTGGCAGCGCAGGCACACGCAGGAGACGGGGCACCGACGCTACCGCCGGAACTTCGGCGACTACGCGGTGCTGCGGCCGATGGCATACGGAGGTGCGTCGTGATGCTCGCCCCCGCTGCCGGACGGCCGTGGCGCGATGCGTGGCCGCTCGTCGCGCAGACCGACGACGGCAACCTGTGGGGGACGGGGACCTGTTGGCTGTACTGCCGACGCGAGGACGTGCGCGTGCTGTGGGTCGGCTCCGTGAGCACCCCCGGTGCGGCGGGCGACGTGTACGCGTGCGGCCCGTGCCTGGTGGAGCTCGACGCCATGGTGCGGGCCCAGGCACACGGACGGGACGGGATCGGTGATCGCGACGGGCGGTCGGCGAGGCTCGCCGTGCCCGCGTACGCGCCCGGGACGGCGGTGTGCGAGCACCGGCGGACCGTGAGTCGCCACGGCAAGACCTTCTGCCGGGCCTGCGAGCGACAGCTCTACCTGTGACGAGTCCATCACTGGGACGCAGCCCGTCACCGGTGCCCCGAGACGGTGAGCAGGTCTATTGCGCCCAATTGCGCCGCCCGTCACGCAGACACCGGGGGAGAACGCAACTCGCCGCAATCCCCGCCCGCCCCGGCGACGCCTCGCCCATCCTGGATCTCCGACCCCGCAAATGTGGAGGGTGACATGACACTCAGGCTCATCGGTACGACCAGCGACGAAGGCGACTGTCCCACCCTGTACGAGATCGAGGGCACGGACGAGATTCTCGTCCAGGGCGACCGTGAGACCAACCCCGAACACCTGGTGCAGCTCCGAGACGTGAAGCCGCGCGAGGCGTTCATGCGCGTCCCGCGCAGCTTGCTCACCGGGTTCGCGCCGCGGGCCGAGGTGCCGGAGTTGCAGCCGTTCTCCTCGGTCTCCCATCTGTTCCGCGAGTTTCGGCACACGGCGTGGCGGCTGGAGACCCGCAGCGGGTACGCCTCCGACAGGAAGAGCCCGAAGTGGGCACGCTGGCAGGCCGGCGAGGATGTCGCCGGCGGCACGAGCGCGTGGCTGGAGAACGTCGCCGGACAGACAGCGGCCGGGAAGCGGATCGAGCGAGTACGCCTGGTCGACGAGCCGCCCACCGAAGGCCAACGGTTCCTTCTCGCGAGTGCGCCCGGCAATGTGCGAGCCGGCGAGGACATCCGCAATCTCACCCGTGCGCGGGCCGAACAGTTGCGGCTGCCCGACTACGACTTCTGGCTGTTCGATTCCAGGACCGTGGCTCGATTCGCGTTCGACGAGAGCGACACCACGCTCGGCGTGTACGTCACGGAGGATCCGGCCGAGGTGCTCGCCGCCTGCCAGGCCCGCGATGCGGCCTGGCATCACGCCGTGCCTACGCGGCAGTTCGCTGTAGCCTCGACTGTGTGACGACCGACTTTGAGCGGCCTGCGACCGCTGGTGGGAGCTGAGCTCAAGTGGGGCCTGCACGCGCACGGACAAGGGGACGAGCGGCGACCTGGAAACCCAGCGGACCGACGAGGCCATCGAGCGCATCACCACCGAGAACACCAGCCTCAAACAGCGAGTCCGCCAACTCACCCAGGACAAACGCACCCTCGAAGAACGCCTCCAAGCCGCCCGCTCCAACAGCCGCTTCCAGGACCGCCGCATCTCCCAGCTCGAAGCCCAACTCCTCGACCGCAGCCAGTCTCCGTAGCACCGACGTTGCTCATGCGCGGACCCGTGCGGGAGAACCAGTACCGATAAAACTCAACGCGCGGCGGCGTCAGCGAGAATCGACTGAAGTCGTCCTTGGCATTCGGCGACGAAGGCCGGGTATGTGTGCCAGTAGTAAGAGATTCCGCTGACGCCGACAGCGATCGCCCAGGCTCGGGCACGAGCCCAGGTCAGATCGTCGAGACCCAGAGTGTTCCAGTAGGCCTGTCGTGCTTCGGACGGCAGGTCCCAGATTGTGGAGTGCTCCGCGTCGGGAAGACCGACCGAGAGGCACCCAAAGTCAATGACCGCGTGCACTCTGCCCTCCCGGACCAAGAGGTTGCTGGGCTTGAGGTCGCCGTGAAGCCACACGTGGGGTCCGGAAGACTCGGGCAGGGCGAGCGCGGCTCGCCACAACCTTTCCAGAACCTCAACATCGAGATCAGGACCCACCATGGTTCGGCAATCGTCGAGACAGGCGCTGATCCACTGGTCACATGCCTGCAGGCTGCCCCCGCGATACCAGCTGAGGTCATCCGTGCGAGTCGCTCCCATCAGGTCGATGTTGTGGAACTCACGCACAGTCGCCGCCAGGTCGGCTCCGAAGGCTGCCCAGTCCCGGACGGTATCCGGGCCCGCCACGTCACCATCAATCCAGCGGTAGACCGACCAGACGAGCGGGAAGGCGGTCGTCGGCGTCCCAGCATGGACGGGCTCGGGGACATGACACGCAAGGTGGGGTGCCAGGCGAGGAAGCCATTCCCGTTCCTTCCGCACGGACCGCGCTGTGTCTGCGGTTCGTGGAAGCCGCACGAGCAGATCGTCGCCCAGCCGGTACATGGTGTTGTCCGTTCCCGCGCCCGCGAGGGACAACGGCAGGTCAGACCACTCTGGGCACTGCGCCTCCAGCAGCGACCTGACAAGCGCCTCGTCGACTGAAACCTCATTCTGGTGAAGCGTCACGCCGGAAGTCTCTCCGCTGGGCGGCACGGGAAGCCAGCGACTTTCCGTTGGCCCTCTGCCCACAGCAGCAGGGGAGGCCAGACTCAGCCACCTCTCGGCCCGCCACACGCAACCAGACCGACATCACCACCGCATGGCGAACATCCACGCCACGTGAAACACCAGGTCAACGCCACAAGACCGGCTGACGCGGTCGGAAAACTGGAGTGCAACCCCAACGGCCAATGGGCGTGGCTCGAAGACGCGGCCGGACTGCCGATCACCGCCGCGATCGCGGATCTGCTGGAGAGCGGAGCGAGCCGCCATGACCGACCCTCTGACCTCGAAGACTGACCCCCTGGCCTCGGAAGACCTGCGAGCCGACCTTGCGCGGCGCCTGTCGGACTCCGGCACTCTGTGCGCCCCGGAGTGGGGAGCGGCCGTCATGGCGGTGCCTCGCGAGGCGTTTCTCGCGCACGGCTGGTTCGAGTACGAAGCGGGCGGCTGGTACCGCCCGGCGTCCGGGGGCTCTCCGGGAGGACTCACGCGGATCTACGAGGACGACACCCTCGTGACGCAGGTGGCCGGGGGCGTCTTTCCCGACCAGGTCGAAGGACGTGTCGCCGCAGCCCCCTCGTCGTCGTCCACCCTGCCGGGCCTGGTCGTGCGCATGCTCGAAGACCTGCGGGCGTCCAGGGGGACGCGCGTGCTTGAGATCGGCACGGGCACGGGCTACTCGACCGCGCTGCTCTGTCACGTCGTCGGCGAGGACGACGTGACCACGGTCGAGGTCGATGCCGAGGTGTCCGCCCGTGCGGGAACAGCCCTCGCGGGGGCCGGGTACTGGCCTTTCCGCGTGGTCGGTGACGGCCTGGCGGGCTACGAGGAGGGGAGCCCGTACGACCGTGTGATCGCTACGTGCGCGGTGCGCACCGTGCCGGCCGACTGGCTCGCGCAGACCCGGCCGGGCGGTGAAATCCTGGTCACGGTCGGCGGGTGGATGCACGCGTCCGAACTCGTACGGCTCACCGTCGCCGACGACGGCACGGCCGACGGCCCGGTGCTCGGCGGACAGGTCTCGTTCATGCTCGCCCGGCCCCACCTTCCGCCCCCGCTGGGCATCCTGCCGAACCTCGGTGAGGGCGACGCGGTGCCCGCCGAGCTGGGCGCGGACGCGCTCGACGACTGGACGCCCCGGTTCGTCGCGCAGTCAGCCGCGCCCCGTGCGCAGCGACTCGCTCTGGAACGTGACGGCCGGACGGAACACGTCGTGGTCGACGTGGACGCCGGGGCGTGAGCGGTCCTCTTCCGGGACGACGGACGGTGGATGGTCCGGCAGGGCGGCCCGGTGCGTCTGTGGGACGAGATCACCGAGCGGGTCTCGCAGTGGCGGACGGACGGTGGCCCGCCCGCTGACCGCATGCGGCTGCACGTGGGCCCGGACGGGCAGCGCCTCATCTGGGCGTGACCGCGGGCTGACGGCCTCCGGGCCGCGCAGCCTCGGCCGTCGCACTCCCGCCCCCACCTCGTGCGCCCGGCGGGGGTGACGGCCGGGCCGCCCCGAGTTCGGCAGCCACGGAGCCTTTTCCAACCTCACGCTGACGCGTGGTGAAGGACGTGGATGGCCTGGACGATCGCTGTGATGCGGTTGGTGCTGCAGCGGAGCTTCCGTAGGAGGCGCCAGCCCTTCAGGGTGGCCATGGCCTGCTCGCCGAGGCACTCGAGGCCCCCTCCTCATGCGGCGGGCAGCAGCCGGCCATGGCCCAGAGCGGTGCACATACGCGTTGAAGCGCAGGAAAACGGGTTGACCAGGAACGAACCGGCTGACGAGGATCATTGCCGACTTCCGATCTTCCTTCCCAGCAGGGGGCGCAATGACGGCGATATCGCAATCCGACAGCACCGATAGCCTTGATCCGGCCGCGCTGGAGCGAGCCGTCCGTGAGGCGGCGGATGCCGCGGGATTCTCCGGCACGGTCCGGGTGACGCAGCACGGGAAGCCGCTGTTCACGCAGTCGTTCGGAATGGCCTCACGGCGGTGGGCAGTACCGAACACGCCTGACACGCGCTTCCGAGTGGCCTCAGTGTCCAAGACATTCACCGCAGTGGCCGTCCTACAACTCGTCGAACAGGGCCGGATCGGCCTTGACGACGCGCTGCTGGACCACGTCAAGGCTCACATTCCCAGACTGGACCCACGCGTCACGGTCCGCCACGCCCTGACGATGACCTCGGGCATTGGCGACTGGTTCGAGGAGAGCAGCGAGAACTGGGAAGCAGAATGGGCCGCGTTGACCGCGTCCCACCCCCTCTACCTGCTGCGCGACAACAAGGACTACGTGCCCCTGTTCGTCGACAAGCAAGCCCACTTCCCTCCCGGGGAACGCCACCTCTACAACGGCGCCAGCTACATCCTGCTCGGGCTGCTGATCGAATCAGTGACAGGCCGGACCTTCGAGGAAGTCATCACCGAGGAAGTCTTCGCCCGTGCCGGCATGAGCACGGCTGGCTTCCCAGCCCTGGACGAACTGGGCCCCGGCATCGCCGAGGGGTACCTCGCCACGGCCGACAGCCCCACCCCGTACCGGACCAACCACTACGCGACCACTCCCCGCGCGGCCGCTGACGGAGGAGCGACCTGCACGGCCGCCGACCTGACGGCCTTCAACCACGCGCTGCGCCACGGACGACTGCTGAACGAGCAGACCACACGCCTGGCACTCACCCCGCAGGTCTCCGAGCGAGAGGAGAAGATCCGCGGCTACCAGTGGATGTACGGCTTCGGCCTCACCCATATCCTCGACGACGAGGCGAACATCGTCCGCTGGGGTCACACCGGCGAGGAGGACGGGGTCAGCGCACGTCTCTACCACTACCCCCAGTACGACCTGGACGTGGCCGTCCTCGGCAACACGAGCTGGTCCGCTGGCGACCTGGGCTGGGCCGCCCACGACGCCATCGTCGGCACGTGACCTGCCCACCTATCGGACGAGGACACGGAGCGCACAGCCGGGGCCTCCGGCCGTTGCGCCCCGTGTCCTCGTCCGACGGTGCCAGCTATGCGGCCGCGAGTGGTGCTCCAGTCAGGCGCGTTCGAAGGCTTCCACGGCGGTTCCCTCTCAGCCTGTTCGTCCAGGCTCCGTGCTGCGGGTGAGTGCAGGTTCAGCAATTGCGGGCGTGCCCGAACAGTGAGCCGTTTCCAGCCTGCCGGCGCTGGCCGTGTGTTGGACGGATCTGCGGAACGACGAAGCTCCTGGTAGACGGGTTCACGACCAAGATCCGCCGTCTGCCAGGAGCTTCGCGTGCTTGTCTACCCGTCGTCGATCGACCTGTCCAGTCGCACCCTGCGGTACCTGACCGGACGACTCGCTGTGCGGCGAGGGGAGATCGGGACCCGGTGGCGGCGTCTGACCGCCGGCCGTCAGGCTCTCCCCGCCCTGGCCCATCTGCGGTGCGGTGACACATACGTCCAGCTCGCCGCCAGGTTCGGGATCGGCATCGCGACCGCGTACCGCTACATACGCGAAGCCGTCGACGTGCTGGCCGCGCTCGCGCCCACCCTGGCCGAGGCGATACGCATCGCACGGACCAAGGCGTTCGTGATCCTGGACGGCACCCATCTGCCGATCGACCGGATCGCTGCCGACACCCCGTACTACTCGGGCAAGCACAAACGCCATGGCATGAACGTCCAGATCCTCACCGATCCCTTCGGCCGCCTGCTGTGGGCCTCACCCGTACTTCCCGGATCCACCCACGACCTGGCCGCCGCCCGCACCCACGGCATCGTCGACGCACTCACCGACGCCGACCTCAAGTGCTGGGCCGACAAGGAGCCTTTTCCAACCTGAGTGAGAGCGCGGTGGAGTGGTCGCGACTGCCGTGCTCCCCTGCTTCATGCACCTTCGATGCCTAGGCGCTCCGCTGACTGGAGCAGGTACTGGGGCAGTTTTGAACTGGCCGCCAAGACCTCGATACCTATGAGGCGGCCCTGCTCGTCGAAGTCGAGGTTGATCATGCCGTCGACATCCACTGGATCGCAGGGATACATGCGTGCGGAGTTCACGCGGAGCTGCGGATCGGTGAAGTGCACATACGCTGCGTCCACAGTCTTGTCGTGGGTGACCCTCACGTCTGCCACGGTGATCTGGCTCCCTTGGTGTCGTTGATGCCGGCGCTGTCCTTGTCCATGCCGGTGCTTCGCCGACCTCATGCCGACGCGGCGAGCTGCAATGCCAGGACAGCCGTGACGATGTCGGTGATGCGAGTGGTGCTGCAACGGAGTTTGCGCAGGAGACGCCAGTTCTTGAGGGTGGCGTTGGCCTGCTCGCCAGCGGCCCGGATCTTGGCGTGGGAGGAGTTCACCGCGCGCTTTCCAGCCGGGAGCGTACTCCAGCGGCCGCGGTAGGGCACGCGGATGGTGCCGCGGGCTCCCTGATATCCCTTGTCGGCCCAGGTTCGGATGCCGGCTTCGGTGAGTGCGTCGATGATGTTGTGGGTGCGGGCGGCCTTGATGTCGTGGACGGCACCTGGCAGGGCTGGCGAGGTCCAGATCAGCCGCCCGAGCGGGTCCGCAATAACCTGAACGTTCATGCCGTGGCGCTTGTGCTTGCCGGAGTAGTAGTGGCGGTCGCCGGCGATGCGATCGATGGACAGCAGGGTGCCGTCCAGGATGACGAACGCCTTGGCCTTCGCGGTACGCACGGCGTCGGCGAGGGTGGGTGCCAGCGCGGCCAAGATGTCGACGGCCTCGCGGACGTAGCGGTAGACCGTGGCAATGCCGATGCGGAAGGCCACGGCGAGTTGGGCGTAGGTGTCCCCGCAGCGCAGGTGCGCGAAGGCGAGCAGGGCCTGGCGTCCGGCCGGGAGTCGGCGCCAGCGGCTTCCTATGCGCTTGCGGTGGGCCGACAAGTGACGGGTCAGGTACAGCAGGCTCGAACTGGACAGATCAATCGCTGATGGGTAGACAAGCACTCGAAGCTCCTGGCACGTACGGGCGATCTTGGTCGTGAACCCGTCTACCAGGAGCTTCATTACTCCGTACAGTGCTTGCCCACCCGCAACCTGCTACCCCATCAGGTTGGAAAAGGCTCACGGTGTGGCCGCGCTCCCCGAGTTGACGAGAACGGCGCTCCCGATTGCTCCGGCCACGTCGACCGGTACCTCCACGACGCATGGTGCGCCGGACGGCGCGACCGGCCCGTGTGCGGTAAACGATTCGAGCGCGTGCGAATTCTCGGCGAGCCCCCATTCCCGGGCAGCGCCACCTCCTGAACAATGCCCGCCGCAATACCGCAGTCGATGAGAACAGCCGTGTGCCGGCGCGCGGCAGGGTCGAACAGCACCAATTGTCGGAGGGGGAATTCCGGCAAACAAAAGTGCCCCGGCCGGAGAGATCCGGAACCGGGGCTCTTCTGTTCGTCGGTGGGTCCTGGCTGAACGGCTACGAGTGGATTAGCTCTCGCTGAAGTTGGAAGACTTGACGCATTCGGCGCCGGGAACGCTCCAGCAGAGGTGCATGTAGTACTGCGTGGAACCCACGATGTCGTACGTCTTGCTGTCGCAGCCTGCGTCACCTCCGTCGTTGATCGTCCACATGATCTTGCCGTCGGAGACGCGATACAGGCTCATCTGGACGCCATGACCATCCGCGTTGGTGTCACATACGGTGAACTTGTCGCCGCTGTCCTGGAAATGCGCGGTGCCGCGACCGTTGAGGGTCACGCCTTTGTCGGCCGCGTAGGCCGTGGAGGTGCCCAGTGCCAGCATTGTGCCCAACGCGACGGTCAGGCCTGCGGTCGACCGGACTACGTTCTTCAACCTCATGACGTCTCCCCCTTGCTCGGCGATACTGACGTAGTCGCCCTTTCCTGTCTGCCGGCCCAACTATTCCGCATCGTCACCTGGTGGGCAACGGGTATCGGATATTCCGGTTGCCGCCTCTGTGCGACGCCCGAACCCTCCGGTGTCTCCGGATGTAAATCGGACGAATTCGCGTCATTCCTTGAATGGTGCCAGTCAATGGGTCCATTCCAACCTGTCGGCTCCGGCAGCGTGTTGGACTCGGCCGCCTGCGGCCGTCCCGCTCGCCCTCGGACCATCTGCCGGGAAGAGGCCGCAGGTATGGCCCTGGAGTTGTTCGGCGCCTTCAAGTCAACTCACTGAACAATTGGATGACTTGAGCCTCCAGGTTGATGCCGCCCGAGCCGCACGATCTCGCGGGCGAGGGCGGCGAGCGCCGGCAGTGCCGGGTGCCCCGGGACGTCCCGCCGGGCGAGGAGCACGGGGAGGGACGGGGCGTCGAGCAGCGGCCGGTAGGCGACGCCGGAGTGCGGGTGCATGTCGGCGGTGGACGCGGCGGAGACGCCGACGCCGCGGCCGGCAGCGATGGCCGTCAGCCAGTCGTCGGTGTTGGCGACGGTGAGGGTCGCGGTGGGCCGCGCGTCGGGCGGCCACAGCTCGACGGTGGTGGTGCCGGAGACGGTGTTGAGGACGACGGTCTCGGCCGCCAGGTCGGTGAGGCGGAGTGCCGTGCGGTCCGCGAGCGGGCCGTCCGCCGCGACCGCCGCCACCCGGTCCTCCTCGAACAGCACCTCGGCGACGAGGCCGGGCGCCTCGACGGGCCCCCGCAGCAGCGCGGCATCGACCTCGCCGCGGGTCAGACCGGCGGTGCGGTCGTCGATCCGCAGCAGTTCGAGCGGGGTCTGCGGATACAGCTCCTGCCAGCGGCGCAGCAGCGGTGTGGTGTACGGGCCGAACGCCGACCAGGCGTGCCCGAGCCGCAGCGGCCAGTGGCGCAGTCCGCCGGAGTCGAGCGCCTCGTCGAAGGCGGCGACCGCGGCGGTGGCCCTGTCCCGGAAGACGACGCCTTCGGGGGTGAGGGCGAGATGGTGGGTGGACCGGTCGACGAGCCGGGTGCCGAGATGCCGCTCCAGGGCGGCGAGGGTGCGCGAGACCGCGGGCTGGGTGAGGCGGAGACGGGCGGCGGCCCGGGTGACGTTGCCCGCGTCGGCGACGGCGAGGAAGGCGCGCAGATGGCGGATCTCGATGCCGCGACCAGCGCTTTCCCCGGAACGACCGATGCTCATGCGTGGGGAGCATAACCAGTGGTCGATCGACATTTCACGCGGCACGCGGAGGTACCTACCGTAAGAGGACGTACCGCGTGCGCGAGGTGCAGTATGTTAAATCGAACGGTGCATTGAATTGTACTGTCGGATTCGGGAGGAACACCGCAGGTGAACGACCAGCGCAGTGCAGCAGGGGCGGCGGCCGCCGAGCAGGCCGCAGCCGTCGCCGTACCCGAGGCGGCTTCCGCCCTGGGCGACGCGGCCGGCCCCGCGCGCCCCAAGGGCAAGGGCCGGGGTGCGGCGCTCGCCCCGGTCGCGCTGGTCGTCGCGGGCGGCCTCTCCGTCCAGTTCGGCTCCGCCGTCGCGGTCCTGCTGATGCCGAAGGCCGGTGCGCTCGGCGTCGTCACCCTGCGCCTGGCCGTGGCCGCACTCGTGATGCTGGTCGTCTGCCGCCCGACGCTGCGCGGCCACTCGCGCGCCGACTGGGGCACGGTCCTCGCCTTCGGACTGGCCATGGGCGGCATGAACACGCTCTTCTACCAGGCGGCCGACCGCATCCCGCTGGGCGCCGCCGTCACCCTGGAGGTGCTGGGCCCGCTCGCCCTCTCGGTCTTCGCCTCCCGACGCCTGATCAACGTGGTCTGGGCCGGGCTCGCGCTGGGCGGCGTCGTGCTGCTGGGCGGGGGAGGCTTCGACCGCCTCGATCCGGTCGGCGCCGCCTACGCGCTGGGCGCGGGCGCCATGTGGGCGACGTACATCGTCTTCAGCGCCCGCACCGGCCGCCGCTTCCCCCAGGCGGACGGCCTGGCTCTGGCCCTGGTCGTTGCCGCGCTGCTCTCGCTGCCCCTGGGCATCCTGGAGTCGGGCTCGAAGCTGCTGGTCCCGTCCACGCTGGGGCTGGGCGCGGCGGTGGCGCTGCTGAGCTCGGTGCTTCCGTACACCCTCGAACTCATGGCGCTGCGCCGCCTGCCCGCGCCCACTTTCGCGATCCTGATGAGCCTGGAACCGGCGATCGCGGCCACGGCCGGCTTCCTGATCCTGGACCAGGCCCTGACGACCACCGACGCACTGGCGATCGCCCTCGTCATCGGGGCGAGCATGGGCGCGGTACGGAGCCAGACGCGGCGCGCGAAGCCGCGCGAGCGGGCCTGACGCGGGTGCGCGGGCCCTTGTAGACCTGCCGCGCGCACGGGATCATGGCGGCCCATACACGGAACACGCCGGGGGAGCCATGGTCATCGCCGCCGCCTACTTCGTCCTCGCCGTCGGCGCGGCCGTGATGTTCGGGAGAACCCTGGACCGGCAGCTCCAGGGCCCCCGGCTCCGCTCCGCCTGGGCCGAGGGGCTCACCGCCGAGGCCCGGTGCGTCTCCCTGCGCACCGAAGAGGTCCAGAGCCCCGAGGGTGGACCCCTCGAACAGACCCACCCCACCCTGGAGTTCCGTACGGCCGACGGGCACACCGTCAGCTTCGAGGAACGCCAGTCGCGCCTCACCCCGGCCCTGGGCGACTTCGTGACCGTCTACTACGGCACCGCGAACCCGAAGGACGCGACGACCCGCGCTCCGTCCTTCGGCATGCGCCACGCCAGGACCCTGATCACCGGGGCGGGCAGCTTCTTCGCCCTGGTCACGGCGGCTGTCATCGCCCTGGTTTCCTGAGCGCGGCGGCCGTGGTCGTGCTGGTTCTCCGAGCGCGGCGGCCGTCATAGTTCTGGTTCCCTGAGCGCTACCGCTGTCGTCCCTCCGGTCCGTTGAGTGCGGCCTTCGTCGCCCCGGTCCTCTGACCGCGGCCCGGGAGCAGCGCGTCCACGCGCCGTCCTCCCGCGCCGCCCTTCCTCGCCGTCTTCCGCGAGCCGCCTTCCCGCGCCCTTTTCCGTACGTGCCGCCTTCCCGCGTCTTCTCCGGTACGTACCGCGCCTCCTCCGGAACGCCCCGATCGCCGCCCAAGTCCGGTGATACCAAGCCGAGTTCGGAAATCGCGGCGGTTCCGCGGCGATTCCGCAGCGGCGATCGTCGGCGTATGCGCCGCGTGTGCGCACGGAGCCGCCCGCGCGATATCCCGGCTGCATGAGGGCCGCTGAGGATGGCACTCGGAACCCGGCCCCACAGGATCGGTTCCGATCCTCAGCGAAAGGAGGTGACAGACAAATGAACCTTGTTCGCGCATGGAAGGACCCCGAGTACCGGGCCACCCTCAGCGAGGCTCCCGCCAACCCGGCCGGCCTCGTCGAGCTGGCCGACGATCAGCTCGACGGCGTTGCGGGCGGGACCACGTGGGCGTGCGCCACGATCACTCTGACCGTGACGGTGTGCTCCCCGACCGGAACCCTCTGCGGCAGCTGCAGCATGGGCACGCGTGGCTGTTGCTGAGCGTGACAGTTTCCTACAAGGAGTGATGTACGTGGACATAGTCCGGTCCTGGAAGGACGCCGACTACCGGCTGTCCCTCGGGAGTGAGGCCCCCGCCCATCCGTCGGGCGAAGGCCTCACCGCAATCACCGACGAGGAGCTGACCGAGATCAACGGAGCCGGCTCCGGAGTTCTCGGCACTCTCGGGTGCTGCTCGTGCCTGCCGTGGTACTCGGGCTGGACCGTATGTGGTCTCGCCTGCAACCCCGGTAAGCCCTGCAAGAACTAGCAGCGTACCGAAGAAACGGCGTGACCGGCAGGGGCGGGCGACTGTGCGCCCCCGCCGGTCACGTTCTTGCCCCAGGAGGAAGAGCGGAATGCCTGACGTCGCAAGCGAGCACCCCACCAGCGGGTCGGCCGGAGCCCACCTCCCCTGGCACCGGGCCGCCACCCTGAGCGAAAGACTCGGCGGGACTCCGTCGCAGTCCGACCCGGTGCGAGGCGAGAAGCGCCTGGCCATGTGGAGGGAGCTGGCGCCGCTGACCGGTGAGCGCGCCACGCTGGACGCACGGCTCGCACCGCTGGGCGTCCGCGCCGACGAACTGGCCGCTCTGCTCGGCGAGAGCGACGCGTCCCTCGCCGCCCGCCTGGCGGACGAACCCGACTGGCACCAGGTGTTCAGGCGCTGGTGGGCCGAGGGCATGGCCACCACGGACGCCACCCGCCGCCTCGACCCCGACATGGGCCTCCTGGAAGTGATCCGCCCCCTCGTGGAGGGCGCCGTCCACGAACTCGACGCGCTCGTCGAGGAACGCGTGCGGACCAGCGACGACCCCCTCATGGCCGACCCGGGCCACATCCTCGACGTCGTCCGCGCGACCGCCCCGGCCGCCGACCTGCTGGGCCATGTGCAGCGGACCCTCGTACTCGAACTCAACATCGCCCGCGTCGAGGACCGGCTCGGCGGCGAGACCTCCGAGGAGCGCTTCTCCTCGTACGTCGAACTGCTCCGCTCGGAGGGCAACGCCCTCGCGCTCTGGGACGAATACCCGGTCCTGGCACGGCTGATCGTGACCCAGCTCCGCTTCTGGATCGACACGCGGGTCGAGCTGATCGAGGCGCTCGTCGCCGACCTCCCCGCACTGCGCGAGAGCCTGCTCGCCGCCCCGGGGCCCCAGCGGCTCGAACGCCTGGAGTTCGGTGCCGGCGACAAGCACCGGCGGGGCCGCTCCGTCGCCATGGTCGAGTTCGACACCGCCACCCTGGTCTTCAAGCCCCGCCCGCTGGCCATGGACACCGCCTTCGACGGGCTCCTGGACTGGGTCAACCAGCAGGGCGTCCCGCACGACCTGGCCCGGATCCGCATCGTGGACCGCGGCAGCCACGGGTGGGTCGAACAGGTCGACACCACCGCGACCACCGACGCCGAAGGCGGCGACCGCTACGCCTGGCGCCTCGGTGCGCTGACGTCACTCCTCTACCTGCTGCACGCCACGGACTTCCACTTCGAGAACGTGCTGGCCGCGGGCGAGTACCCGGTTCTCGTCGACCTGGAGGCGCTGCTGCACAACGACAAGACCGCGGCCGTCGTCAAGATCGACGGCGAGACGGACATCGCCGCGGTCACCCTCGCCGACTCCGTCCAGTCCGTGGGCATCCTCCCCAACCACCTGCTGGTGCGCGGCGAGGACGGCACCTTCGGCCTGGACGTCAGCGGACTGGCGGGCCACGGCGGGCAGTTGACCCCCATGCCGGTGCCCACCTGGGAGGACAGCGGAACCGACCGGATGCGGCTGGTCAAGCGCCGGATGGAGATGGACGCCGAGCGCAACCACCCGATGACCGCGGACGGCGAACCGATCGACCTGGTCGGCCGGGTCGACTCGTTCGTCGAGGGGTTCACCCACGTCTACCGGCTGCTGGAAGCGGGCCGGGACGAACTGCTCGCCGACCAGGGGCCGCTGACCCCCTTCGGCCTCGTCCGGACCCGGCTCATCGCCAGGCCGACCCACATCTACGGCCGGCTGCTGCTGGAGAGCACCCACCCGGACTTCATGCGCGACGGCCTCGACCACTCCCGCTCGCTCGCCCGGCTGGCGGGCGGACATGTCGAGATGCCGGAGTCCCGCATCGCGATGATCCTGGACGAGGTCGCCGAGCTCACGCTCGGAGACATCCCCATGTTCACCGTCGACGCGGATTCCGGCACCCTGCGCGGCGGACTGGACGGCCTGCCGATCGGTACCCGCTACCCGCCGCTGACCGCCGTACGCGAACGCCTCGTCGCCCTCGGCGACGCCGACCTCGCCTTCCAGGCGCGGGTCATCCGCTCGTGCGTCGCCGCCACCGCCATGGGCGAGAGCGACGCCCGCTGGCCCAACTGGCACCGCCCCCGGCTGGACGGCGCGGCCGACCCCGGCGACTTCGCCGAGGAGGCCCTGCGCCTCGCGCACCGGCTGTCGGACCTGTGCATCCGCGACGAACACGGGCTGGGCTGGATCGGTCTCGACCTGGTCGACGAGAAGTACTGGCAGTACGCTCCCGCACCGATCGGCCTCTACACCGGAACCGCCGGCATCGCACACGCCCTGGACGCCGTCGCGGCCGTGACCGGCGACGAGCGGACCGGCGAGCTGGCCCAGGCCGCCTTCGACCAGGTGGCGAAGCGGTCGGTGCTCATCGCCGAGACACTGGCGAGCCTGGCGAAGAAGCCGGGAGCCGCGGAGTTCGGCATCGGAGCGTTCGGCCCGTTCGGCGGTGCCGTCTACGCCCTGGCGCACGCCGCCGTACGCCACGACCGGCCCGAGTACGCGGAAGCCGCCGCCGCCCTGCTGCCCGCCATCGACGAACTCGTCGACGAGGACCCCCTCCTGGACATCGTCTCCGGCTCCGCGGGCGCGATCCTCGCCCTCCTCTCGCTGGAGACCGCCCGGCCGGGCATCGGAGCGGCCCGGATCGCGGCGCGCTGCGCCGACCGCCTGCTGGCCACCCGGCAGGAACGCGGCGAGGGATGGGGCTGGGCCACCCCCATCAACCCCGAGGAGCCGCTCGCCGGCTTCTCGCACGGCGCCTCCGGCATCGCGTACGCGTTCGCCAGGCTCGACCGGGCCACCCCCCGCCCGGAGTACAAGGAGGCCGTCCGGCACGCGCTCACGTACGAGCGGACCGCCTTCGACCCCGAGCTGCGCACCTGGCGCGACCTGCGGCCGGCCAACCTCGGCGGGCGTACGGTCATGAACGCCTGGTGCCACGGCGCCCCGGGCATCGCGATGGCCCGCAACGCCTTCCAGGAGCTCGGCACCGTCCCGGACCTGGCCGACCTGATCGAGAGCGACCGGCACATGGCGGTCCTCGCCGCCATCTCGACCGGCCTCGACCTCGACCCGGTGTCCGGCCTCGGCAACCACAGCCTGTGCCACGGGGACATCGGCAATCTGCTCATCATCGACGAGAGCAGCAGAGCCGACCAGGAGCCGGAGGTCGCCGCTCTGCTGCCCCGGGTGTGGAACACGCTGCTGCACGAGGGCCGGGAGAACGGCTGGCTGTGCGGCGTCCCGAAGGGCGTGGAGACACCCGGTCTCATGACCGGCCTGGCCGGCATCGCCTGGGGACTGGCGCGCAAGGCCGCACCCGAGCAGGTGCCGGACCTGCTGACGCTCGCCGGCCCGGACACCCGGGGGAAGACGTGCTGAACGGCGGGTCCGCACCGGCGGCCCCGCCGGACGGCGCCCTCTCCGACGGCGTCTACCGGCCGAGCATGGTGGCGGCCTACCGCGCCAACCCGCGCGGCGCCGCCCGTACCGGCTTCCACCCCGAACAGATGCGGCCGCGGTGGCGGTGGGCCCTGGCCGGGGCCCTGCTGCTCGCCGCCACGGTGGCGGCCGGCCTCCTGGTGCGGGTGCCCGTCGGGCCGACCGGCACCCTGGCCGGCGTCAACGGACGCCAGGGCGTGCTCGCCTTCCCGGGCTTCGGCCCGCCGGCGAAGGGCACCGACATCCTGCTGCGCGTGGACGGCCGGCCCGTGGAGGGCCGGGTGAAGGACTTCCAGACCGGTCAGGGCGGATCCCAGGTCACCATGGTGCTCGTCGAACTTCCCGGTGGCGTCGCCGGCGGACTGAAGGAAGGCGCGTCCGTGGTCCTCGACCAGGGCACCCGCCCGCTGCTCATGGACATCTGGGACGGAAGGGGCGACCAGTGACCATCATCCGCCGCAGGGTGCCCGTGCGGTTGCAGTCCACCTCGGTCGAGTGCGGCGTCGCCGCACTCGCCATGGTGCTCGGCCACCACGGCCGCTCCACCACCGTCGCGGAGCTGCGCGACCGGATGGTGCTTTCGCGCGACGGGGCGAGCGCCGCGTCCATCGCCCGGCAGGCACGCGAACTGGGCCTGAAGGTACGGGCCTTCCGCGCGGAACCGGAGGCGCTGCGCGGGCTCGTCCTGCCGCTGATCGCGCACTGGGGCATGAACCACTTCGTCGTCATCGAGCGCTTCACCCGGCGCGGGGTCGACATCGTCGACCCGGCCTCCGGGCGCCGGCACATCAGCTACGCGGAACTGGACGCGTCCTTCACCGGAGTGGCGCTGGAGCTGGAGCCGACCGAGGACCTCGAACGCCGCGAGGGCGCCGAAGCGGGACTGTGGTCCTTCGTCCGGCCCTTCCTGCCGCGCTCCGTGCCCGTCGTCTCCGGGGTCATCGGCGCCTCCGCCGCGCTCACGCTCCTCGGACTGCTCCCGGCCTTCCTCACCGCGTACATCGTCGACCGTGTCCTGCCGGGGCGCGGCGAGGACACCCTGCTCGTCCTGGCGGCCGGTCTCGTCGCGTACACCGTGAGCCACGGTCTGATGACGCTGGCCCGGGCCGAGCTGCTGCTGTGGCTGCAGACCCGGATGGACTGGTCGATGATGGGCACGTTCCTCAGACACCTGATGTCCCTGCCGTACAAGTTCTTCCAGCTGCGCACCGGGGGCGACCTGCTCGTACGGGTGTCGAGCATGACGTACGTCCGTGACGCCGTCTCCAGCCAGCTCCTGGCGGTCCTCCTGGACGTGGCCCTGCTCGGCGTCTACCTCGTGGTGATCGGCTTCAAGTCCCTGCTGTTCGTCGCCGCGATCCTCGCCGTCGCCACCGTCCAGCTCGTGATCATGTTCGCCTCGGCCCGGACCGCCCAGCGGCTGACCGAACGCGAACTCCAGGCACTCGGGGAGGCGCAGAGCACGCTCCTGGAAGCGGTGACCGGCGCCGAGACGGTCAAGTCCTCCGGCGCCGAACACGTCGTGGTGCGCCGGTGGTCGCAGAAGTTCACCGAGCAGCTGGAGTCCTCCGTACGCCGCAGCAGGCTGGACAACGCGATCGACGGCGTCCTCGGCATGCTGGGCACCGCGTCCCCGCTGCTCATGCTCGTACTCGGCGCCTACCTCGTCTTCAGCGACAACCTGTCGCTGGGAACGATGCTCGCGCTCATCGCCCTGGCCGGCTCCGCGCTCGCCCCGGTGGCCCAACTGGGCCGCAGCATCAAGACGTTCCAGACCATCCGGGTCCACCTCGACCGGCTGCGCGACGTGCTGAACGAACCCCCGGAGTCCCTGGGACAGGGGTCCGGGAAGGCGGACCTGAGCGAGCCGATCACTTTGACCGACGTCAGCTTCCGCTACTCCGGGGACGGACCGGAGGCCCTGTCGGACATCTCCCTCACCGTCCGGCCGGGCGAGAAGATCGCCATCGTCGGCAGCAGCGGTTCGGGGAAGTCCACCCTGGCCCGTCTCATCCTCGGGCTCTACGACCCGACGGACGGGGAGATCACCTACGGCTCCACCCCGCTCACCGAACTGGACCTCGGGCACCTGCGCCGCCAGTGCGGCGTCGTCACCCAGGACGCGGACATCTTCAGCGGCTCGGTGCTGACCAACATCGCGCTGGTCATGCCCGATGCCACCCTGGACGATGTCGTCGAGGCGGCCCGCCTCGCGGCGGTCCACGAGGACATCACGCACATGCCGATGGGGTACGAGACGATCCTCGGCGAAGGCGGCAACGGCCTGTCCGGCGGGCAGCGGCAGCGGGTCGCCCTGGCCCGCGCCGTCGTGCACCGGCCGAGGGTGCTGCTGCTGGACGAGGCCACCAGCCACCTGGACGCGACCACCGAGGCGGTCGTGCACGAGAACCTCTCGGAACTCGACTGCACCCGCATCGTCATCGCGCACCGGCTGAGCACGGTCCGCGACGCCGACCGCATCCTCGTCATCGACCGCGGCCGGATCGTCGAGGACGGCGACCACGAGGAACTGGTCGCACGAGGAGGTGCGTACGCGGCCCTCGTCGGCCAGCAACTGGTCCATGACTGACCGATTCCCGCGCACGTCCCCCGGGCCCGGGGCGGCACGCGATGCTGGGAGCATGACCCCTGCGACACGCTCCCGGCCGGCGCTTCTGAGGCGACTGCGCACGCTGACCCTTCTGGAGGCGGCGAACATCGCACTGATCGGCTGGGCGGTGTTCGTGGCCCTCGGCGCACCCTTCAGCACCGTGAACACGGTGGGCTTCGCCCTGGTGGCCGGGCTCCTGCTCATCGGGTCCGGGTACTGGGCGCTGAAGGTGCGTCAACTGCGCACCGGGGCACGGCGACCGCCGGCGATCGGGGTGTTCCGTCCGCTCCGGCCGCTGTGCGCCCTGGCCCTGGTGGCCGGGCTCGCGGTCATGGTCCCGGCCCTTCCGGGACGGCCGCCGTCCGACTGGGCCCCCGGCCTCGTGCTGTACGCCCTGGGCCTGGCGGAGTACGTCAACTACTTCCACCGGCAGCTGATGCACGACACCGCGGCGGACTGGCGCCGGCTGCTGCGCACTCGCCGGCTGCGCAGATCGCACCTGGCGGAGGACCTGCGCGCCCACCGCGACCGGCACGTACGGACCTGACGGCCTGCACGCACGATTCCAGCGGCCCCGACGCCCGTGCCCGTGACGCCCGGCACGGCAGCCGCGCGAACGTAAGGAACAGAGCTCATGACCCCACCGGAAGCGCCGGAAGCGCAGGACGTGAAGGACGCGCGGGACGCGAAGGGCCGGGCCGACGGCCGGCCGATCGAGTTCCGCGGCCTGTCGAAGCGGTACCGCGACAACAGATGGGCCGTGCGGGACCTGTCCTTCACAGTCGCGCCCGGACGCGTCACCGGCTTCCTCGGCCCGAACGGGGCGGGCAAGACGACGACGCTCCGGATGCTCCTCGGCCTGACCGCCCCGACGTCCGGCACCGCGACCGTGGGCGGACAGCCGTACCGGGACCTGGCACAGCCGCTCAGAACCGTCGGCGCGATGCTCGACGAGTCCGGCACCCACCGCAGGCGGACCGGCCGTGACCATCTGCGGGTGCAGTGCGCCGCGACGGGCCTGCCGGCCCGCCGGGCCGACGAGGTGCTCGACCACGTCGGACTGGCCCAGGCGGGCGGACGGCGGTACGGGGAGTACTCGCTCGGCATGCGGCAACGCCTCAACCTCGCCCAGGCGCTGCTCGGCGATCCACCCGTGCTGATCCTCGACGAACCCTCCAACGGGCTCGACCCCGAAGGAATCGCCTGGATGCGCGAGCTGCTGCGGACGCTGGCCGCCGAAGGCCGCACGGTGCTCGTTTCCAGCCACCTCATCTCCGAGGTCGAGCAGACCGCCGACGATCTCGTGATCATCAGTCAGGGGCGGCTGGTGGCCGAGGGGTCGAGCCGGGAGATCGTCGCGCGGGTGCGGGGCGAGGTCCGGGTGCGGGTCCGCGCCTCACGGCCCGTGGAACTGGCGGCGGCGCTCACCTCGGCCGGAGCGGTCGTGACGCGTCCGCCGGCCGGGGACGGACTCCTGGTCGTGAGCGGCCTCGGGACCGGCGCGGTGGCCGCGGCGGCGGCCGCCCACGGCGGGGAACTGTACGAACTCGCCGAGGACGCGCCCGATCTGGAACAGGCGTTCCTGCGGCTCACGCAAGGAAAGGCGGAGATCCGATGAGGGGGCTGATCAACAGCGAGCTGCTCAAGCTCCGTACGCTGCCCACCTGGTGGATCGCCGGCGCGGCGATGGCCGCGGTGGCGGTGCTGCTGGCGCTGTGGAACAGCTGGCAGGCCCACACCTTCATGCAGCCGTTCGAGGACTATCTGGCAGGGGCGATCCTGACCCCCCGCGAGGACATGTCCGCCGAGCAGGTCGGCACGATGCGCGACCTCTGGGAGACCCAGTCGGCCCCCGGCCGCATCGCCGCGACCCTCTACACCTCCGGGCAGACCCTCGGCCTGCTGCTGGCGGGCGTGCTGGCCATCCTGCTGGTGACCAACGAGTACCAGTACCGGACCCTGACGGCCACGTTCCTCGCAGCGCCCCGCCGGGGCCGCGTCGTCACGGCCAAGCTCGTCGTCGTTCTCATCTCCTCGGCCGGGCTGTGGCTGGCGGCGACGGTGGGAAGCCTCGTGGTCGGCGGGATCTTCCTGACTTCCCAGGGCACCGGTCTCGGGCTCGGGAGCGCGGACGTGCTCGGCGCGGTTCTGCTGAACCTGGCCGCCTACCTGGTGTGGGGCGTGTTCGGCTTCGGGCTCGGGGTGCTCATCCGCAGCCAGACCGCCGCCACCGTCACCGCGGCGGTGCTGTACTTCCTGTCCTCGGTCGTCGTCGCGTTCGCCTTCCAGGTCGTGCACGACATGGTCCTGGAGGAGGACTGGGTGCTCCAGGCCCAGGTGCTGCTGCCCGGAGTGGCGTCCCAGATCATGACCACGCCCGGTGAGCTCTTCGCCGGGGCTCCCGCCCCCTGGACGGGCGCCGCGGTGCTCGTCGCCTACAGCCTGGTCGGCGGCCTCACCGGAACGCTGCTGCTGCTCCGGCGGGACGTGACCTGAGTCCGGTGGCCGGACGGCCACCGGACTCGGCCGCGAGACCTCCGCGTCAGGAAGAAGGGCGCGGGGGTCTTCGGCATTGGCACCGCTCCGCGGAGTCCTGGGTCCGGGACGCGACGAGCCGCATGGCCTCCTCCCGGTCCCAGTTGAGCGCCGCCGCCCGCATGGCCTCGATACCGGGGGGCAGATCGAGCCCCAGGTCCTCCGCGAACAGCTTCTGGCAGCGGTTGACCACCGACAGGGTGCTGACGGTGTCGCCGTGCAGGCAGTGCACCGCCGCGAGCAGCTCCCACAGGTGCTGGCGGTAGGGGGCCTCGGCGATCACGCTCTCGATGCGGTAGGCCAGCATGGTGGTGCGGCCGGCGAGGACGGACGCGGTGAAGAGGTCCTGGTAGGCGTCCAGCCGGGCGTTGTTGAGCCCCGCGATGTGGGCGTTGAACCACCGGGTGGGCGGGAGGTCCTGTCCGAAGGGACCGCTCCAGAGGCCCACGGCCTGTTCCAGTGCGTCGACCGCCGATTTGTGGGAGCCGTGTATCAGCCAGTTCCGGCCACGCTGGACCGCGGCGGTGAACCGTGGCAGGTCGAACTCGTCGGGCGCGATCTCCAGTCCGTACCCGCACTGGGCGCCGCGGTAGGTCCGCATCCGGTCGCCGAGTCCGGGCTCGACCTCGTCGAGATCCCGGCGTAGTCCCGTCACATGGCTGCGGAGGTTCGCCGTGGCCGAAACCGGTGGGTCGTCCCAGAGGATCTCGCTGAACTCCGCGATACCGATGGGTCGTCCGTAGCGGAGCAGGCAAGCGGTGAGGACCGCGCGCCGGACGGGTGAGGTGACCGACATGGTCCTGCCGTGGACCGAGAGCTGCCCGAGGACGCCGAAGCGCGGATCAGGGCGTTCGTCGTGGGTTTCGGGCGGTGTCGCTCGGGTGGAGCGGCCGGCTGGGGCCGGCTCGTTCCCGACGGCGTGGGGAGCGGATCCGTCGGGAGGATCGGTCTGTGGGGACTGGATCAACAGGAGTCCTCTCACAGATACGCAGTGAGAGGCGTGCCGGTGGTGAGCCGCGGAACCTCTGTTGTCCGATTCTCGCCGCCGACCCGGGCAGAGAGGAGGACCCTTCGTTCGATGTCCGGCGAGATCCTGCTCAAGTGCGTCATATCGTCTCCTGCGTGGTCAGGGCAGGGGGAACGCACATAGGCGTCACTCTTTTGTTCCCCCGTTGGAACTGCGTTCACGCTTTCAGAGGGAATGAGATCCGGCTAGTAGCAGCGCGTAATTGACTTGAATCCAGCGGTTGACAGTCTTCCGAACGGTGCTACTGGGAGGTAGGATCCTGCGCTTCCGTTCATGGAGGCCCGGCCGATCGGTTCCCGCCAAATCGAGGCAGTTCTGCGACGGTAAATCATGCAAGCGTGCTTGATTGTTTATTGGCCCGCTGCCATGCTCCTGGGCACACCGCCACGCCCCGAGGGAGTGCACCGTGTCCGATGCATCGGCCGTGACCGTCGCCGTACTCGACGACCTGCGTCAGGAGAGCGAGGAACTCGACCGGTTGGTCGCCGGGGTGGACGCGGCCCACTGGGCGCGGCCGACCCCGGCCGAGGGGTGGACCGTCGCCCATCAGATCGCGCACCTGAACTGGACCGACGAGGTCGCCCTGATCGCCGTCACCGATCCGGACGCCTTCGCCGCCGAGGCCGAGAAGGCGCTCGCGCGCCCCGGGGCGTTCGTCGACGAGGCCGCCGGGGAGCTCGTCGCGCTGCTGTCGCCCGAGGAACTGCTCGTCCGGTGGCGCGAGGGCCGGGCCCGGCTGCACGAGGCCCTGGGCGCGGCCCGGCCCGGCGTGAAGTTCCCCTGGTACGGGCCGCCGATGAGCGTCGCGTCCATGGCGACTGCCCGGATCATGGAGAGCTGGGCGCACGGCCAGGACATCGCCGACGCCCTCGGCGTCAGCAGGCCCCCCACCGCCCGGCTGCGGCACGTCGCCCGGATCGGGGTGCGGGCCCGCGACTACGCCTATCTGGTACGGGGGATCAAGGCGCCCGAGGAGGAATTCCGGGTCGAACTGCACACCACCGACGGGGAGTTGATCGCCTTTGGGGCGCCGGGCGCACCGCAGCGCGTCAGCGGGCCGCTCGTCGACTTCTGCCTCCTCGTCACCCAGCGCGCGCACCGCGACGACCTCGCCGTCCGGGCCGTCGGCCCCGACGCCGATCAGTGGCTCGACATCGCCCAGGCGTTCGCCGGACCCGCCGGACCGGGCCGCGCACCCCGGGGAGAAGGCCGGTGACCGCGCCGCTGCGGATCGCCAACGCCTCCGGGTTCTACGGCGACCGCTTCGACGCCGTGCGCGAGATGCTCACCGGCGGCCCCCTCGACGTCCTCACCGGGGACTACCTGGCCGAGCTCACCATGCTCATCCTCGGCCGGAGCAGACTCAAGGACCCGAAGCGCGGCTACGCCACCACCTTCCTGCGCCAGCTCGAAGAGGGGCTCGGGCTCGCCCACGAGCGCGGGGTCAGGATCGTCGCCAACGCGGGCGGCCTCAACCCGGCCGGACTGGCCGACGCGGTGCGGGAGCTGGCGGCGAAGCTCGGCGTCCCGGTGCGGGTCGCCCATGTGGAGGGCGACAGCCTGCCCGTGCCCGAGGGGTTCCTCACCGCCAACGCCTATCTCGGCGGCGCCGGGATCGCCGCCTGCCTCACCGCCGGCGCGGACATCGTGGTCACCGGACGGGTCACCGACGCGGCCCTCGTCACGGGGCCCGCCGCCGCCCACTTCGGCTGGGGGCCCGGCGACCTGGACGCGCTCGCCGGGGCGGTCGTCGCCGGACACGTACTGGAGTGCGGAACCCAGGCCACCGGCGGCAACTACTCCTTCTTCCGGGGCCACGACCTGCGCCGTCCCGGCTTCCCGCTCGCGGAGATCCACGCCGACGGCTCCTGCGTCGTCACCAAGCACGACGGCACCGGCGGCGTCGTCGACCTCGGCACCGTCACCGCCCAGCTGCTGTACGAGACCGGCGGCGCCCGGTACGCCGGACCGGACGTCACCGCCCGCCTCGACACCGTACGGCTCACCCAGAACGGACCCGACCGGGTCAGGATCTCCGGCGTACGCGGCGAGGCCCCGCCACCCACCCTCAAGGCCGGGCTGAACCGGCTCGGCGGCTGGCGCAACGAGGTCGTCTTCGTGCTCACCGGACTCGACATAGAGGCCAAGGCCCGGCTGGTGCGGGAGCAGTTCGCGGACGCGCTCGCCCGCTCCGGCGCCGAGCCCGACGAGGTGCGGTGGGAGCTGTCCCGGACCGACCGGGCCGACGCCGCCACCGAGGAGAGCGCGAGCGCCCTGCTCCGGCTCGTCGTCCGCGACCAGGACCAGGAAACGGTCGGGCGCGCGGTCTCCGGCGCCGCGATCGAGCTCGCCCTCGGCAGCTACCCCGGCTTCCACGTCACCGCCCCGCCCGGCAAGGGCGCCCCGTACGGGGTGTTCGAGGCCCGGTACGTACCGGCCGGCGAGGTCCCGCACATCGCCGTACTCCCCGACGGGCGCCGGGAGCACCTGGCACCCCCCGCGACGACGCGGCCGCTCCAGGACGTCGCCGAACCGCCGCTGCCCGAACCCCTGCCGGACCCCGGGCCCACCCGGTCCGCCCCGCTCGGCCGGATCGCGGGCGCCCGCAGCGGCGACAAGGGCGGCGACGCCAACGTGGGGGTGTGGGCCGTCGACGACGACGCCTGGCGGTGGCTGGCCCACGAACTGACCGTCGAACGGTTCCGGGAACTGCTCCCGGAGACCGCCGCCCTCACCGTCGTACGCCACCTCCTGCCGAACCTGCGCGCCCTGAACTTCACCGTCCACGGACTGCTCGGCGAGGGCGTCGCCGCCCAGCACCGGTTCGACCCGCAGGCCAAGGCGGTGGGGGAGTGGCTGCGCTCCCGGCACCTGCCCATCCCCGTATCGCTGCTGGAGACCGCCCACGCACCGGAGGCGCACGCATGACCGTCCTGCCCACCGCGCTCGACACCGCGAGCCCCGAATACGCCGCCAACCGCACCGCCATGCTCGCCAAGCTCGACGAACTGGCCGGCGAACACACCAAGGCACAGGCGGGCGGCGGCGAGAAGTACGTGGCGCGGCACCGCTCGCGCGGCAAGCTCCTGGCCCGCGAGCGGATCGAGCTGCTGATCGACGAGGACACCCCGTTCCTGGAGCTGTCGCCGCTCGCCGCCTGGGGCAGCGAGGCCCCCGGGTACACGGTCGGCGCCTCGCTCATCACCGGGATCGGGGTGATCGAGGGCGTCGAGTGCCTGATCACCGCCAACGACCCGACCGTACGCGGCGGCGCCTCCAACCCCTGGACCCTCAAGAAGGCGCTGCGGGCCAACGAGATCGCCTTCGCCAACCGGCTGCCCTGCGTCAGCCTCGTGGAGTCCGGCGGCGCCGATCTGCCGTCCCAGAAGGAGATCTTCATCCCCGGCGGGGCACTGTTCCGCGACATCACCCGGCTCTCGGCGGCCGGCATCCCGACCGTCGCCGTGGTCTTCGGCAACTCGACGGCGGGCGGGGCTTACGTACCCGGCATGTCCGACCACACCGTCATGATCAAGGAACGGTCCAAGGTCTTCCTCGGCGGACCGCCCCTGGTCAAGATGGCGACCGGTGAGGAGAGCGACGACGAATCGCTCGGCGGCGCCGAGATGCACGCCCGCACCTCCGGGCTCGCCGACCACTTCGCCGTCGACGAGCAGGACGCGCTGCGCCAGGCCCGCCGGATCGTCGCCCGCCTCAACTGGCGCAAGGCACACGCCGATCCGGGCCCCGCCGAACCGCCGAAGTACGACGAGGACGAGCTGATCGGCATCGTGCCCGGCGACCTGAAGGTGCCCTTCGACCCGCGCGAGGTCATCGCCCGGCTCGTCGACGGCTCCGACTTCGACGCGTTCAAACCGCTCTACGGAACCAGCCTGGTCACCGGCTGGGCCAGGCTCCACGGCTACCCCGTCGGCATCCTCGCCAACGCCCAGGGCGTGCTGTTCAGTGAGGAGTCGCAGAAGGCCGCCCAGTTCATCCAGCTCGCCAACCAGCGCGACATCCCGCTGCTCTTCCTCCACAACACCACCGGCTACATGGTCGGCAAGGAGTACGAACAGGGCGGCATCATCAAGCACGGCGCGATGATGATCAACGCGGTGTCCAACTCGAAGGTCCCGCACCTGTCCGTGCTGATGGGCGCCTCCTACGGGGCCGGGCACTACGGCATGTGCGGCCGGGCCTACGACCCGCGCTTCCTCTTCGCCTGGCCCGGCAGCAAGTCCGCCGTCATGGGACCGCAGCAGCTCGCCGGGGTGCTCTCCATCGTCGCCCGCGCCTCCGCCGCCGCCAAGGGGCAGCCGTACGACGACGAGGCGGACGCCGGACTGCGCGCCATGGTCGAGCAGCAGATCGAGTCCGAGTCGCTGCCGATGTTCCTGTCCGGGCGGCTGTACGACGACGGGGTCATCGACCCGCGCGACACCAGGACCGTCCTCGGGATGTGCCTGTCCGCGATCCACACCGCCCCGGTCGAAGGCGCCCGCGGCGGCTTCGGCATCTTCCGGATGTGAGGAAGACATGATCAGCACCCTGCTCGTCGCCAACCGGGGCGAGATCGCCTGCCGGATCTTCCGTACCTGCCGGGCGCTCGGCATCGCCACCGTCGCCGTGTACTCCGACGCCGACGCCGAAGCCCTCCACGTACGGGAGGCGGACACCGCCGTACGGCTGCCCGGCGCCGCCCCGTCCGACACCTACCTCCGCGCCGACCTCCTGGTGCGCGCCGCGCTCGCGGCCGGCGCCGACGCCGTCCACCCCGGCTACGGATTCCTCTCCGAGAACCCCGGATTCGCCCGCGCCGTGCAGGACGCCGGACTCCTCTGGGTGGGCCCGCCGGTCAAAGCCATCGAGCTGATGGCGTCCAAGACCCGCGCCAAGGAACTGATGGCCGCCGCCGGGGTGCCGCTGCTCGCCCCCGTCGACCCGGTGGAGGCCACCGCCGCCGACCTGCCGCTGCTGCTCAAGGCGGCGGCCGGCGGCGGCGGACGCGGAATGCGGATCGTACGCGAACTCGCCCAATTGCCGGCCGAGTTGGCGGCCGCCACCGCGGAGGCGATATCCGCGTTCGGGGACGGCGAGGTCTTCGCCGAGCCCTACGTGGAGCGCGGCCGGCACGTCGAGGTCCAGATCATGGCCGACGGACACGGCGGAGTCTGGGCGCTCGGCACCCGCGACTGCTCGCTCCAGCGACGCCACCAGAAAGTCATCGAGGAGGCCCCCGCCCCCGGGCTCGACGACGCGCTGCGCACCCGGCTGCACGACGCCGCCGTGGCCGCCGCGCACGCCGTCGGCTACCGGGGCGCGGGCACCGTCGAATTCCTGCTCGCCCCCGACGGACGCCCCTGCTTCCTGGAGATGAACACCCGCCTCCAGGTCGAACACCCCGTCACCGAAGCCGTCTTCGGCCTCGACCTCGTCGCCCTCCAGCTCCGCATCGCCGAAGGCGAACCCCTGCCCGCCACCACACCCCCCGCACCGCACGGCCACGCCGTCGAGGCCCGCCTCTACGCCGAGGACCCCAGCCACGGCTGGCAGCCCCGGACCGGCGCACTGCACACCTTCCACGTACCCGACGAGCCGGGACTGCGCCTCGACACCGGGTACACCGACGGCGACACCGTCGGCGTCCACTACGACCCGATGCTCGCCAAGGTCGTCGCCCACGCCCCCACCCGCACCGAAGCCGTACGCCTGCTCGCCCGCGCCCTGGAACGCGCCCGCATCCACGGCCCGGTCACCAACCGCGGACTGCTCGTACGGTCCCTGCGCCACCCCGACTTCCTCGCCGCCCGCCTCGACACCGGCTTCTACGACCGCCACCTCGACGCCCTCACCCCGGCCCCGGACCAAGCGGATTCGCGTCGCGCCGCCCTGGCCGCCGCCCTCGCCGACGCCGCCGCCCGGCAGCACGCCCCCGGCCCCGGCCCGGCCCGCTTCGGCGCCTGGCGCAACATCTCCTCCCAGCCCCGGACCAAGCGCTACCGCGCCGAACCCGACGGCACCGAACACGAGGCCGCCTACCGCACCACCCGCACCGGCCCCGCCCCCGAGACCGGCGAACGCGTCGTCGCCACCACCCCCGACCGCGTCACCCTCGAAACCGGCGACGGCACCACCCGCCACTACGACATCGCCGTCCACGGCGACAAGGCGTACGTGGACACCGCCACCGGCTCGTACACCTTCACCGCCCTGCCCCGCTTCACCGACCCCACCGACCGCACCGGACCCGGCTCGCTGCTCGCCCCCATGCCCGGCACCGTCGTCCGCCTCGCGGACGGGCTGGCCGAAGGGGCGGCGGTCGAGGCCGGACAGCCACTGATCTGGCTGGAGGCGATGAAGATGGAACACCGCATCCTCGCCCCCGCGTCCGGCACCCTCACCGCGCTCCACGCCGCACCCGGCCTCCAGGTGGAGGTCGGTGCCCTGCTCGCCGTCGTGCAAGACGTACAGGAGGAACCGAAGCCATGAGCACCGTCCTCGAAACCGAAGAACACCAGGCACTGCGCGCCGCCGTCGCCGCCCTCGGAAAGCGCTACGGACGCGACTACATGACCTCCGTCGTGCGCGAGGGCGGCCACCCGCGCGAACTGTGGGCCGAGGCCGCCAAGCTCGGCTACCTCGGCGTGAACCTTCCCGAGGAGTACGGCGGCGGAGGCAGCGGAATGGCCGAACTCTCCATCGTCCTGGAGGAGTTGGGCGCCGCCGGCAGCCCGCTGCTCATGATGGTGGTCTCCCCGGCGATCTGCGGCACCGTCATAGCCCGCTTCGGCACCGACGCACAGAAGCGGCAGTGGCTACCCGGCCTCGCCGACGGCAGCCTCACCATGGCCTTCGGCATCACCGAACCCGACGCCGGATCCAACTCCCACCGCATCACCACCACCGCCCGCAGGGAGGGCTCCGGGGCGGACGCCGACTGGCTGCTCACCGGCCGCAAGGTCTTCGTCTCCGGCGTCGACATCGCCGACGCCACCCTCGTCGTCGGCCGCACCGAGGACGCCAGGACCGGCAAGCTCAAGGCCTGCCTCTTCATCGTCCCGCGCGACGCCCCCGGCTTCGGCCGCTCGCAGATCGACATGGAACTCCAGGCCCCGGAGAAGCAGTTCGAGCTGGTCCTCGACGACGTACGCCTGCCCGCCGACGCCCTCGTGGGCGACGAGGACGCCGGACTCCTCCAGCTCTTCGCCGGGCTCAACCCCGAACGCATCATGACCGCCGCCTTCGGCATCGGCATGGGCCGCTACGCCCTCGCCCGCGCCGTCGAGTACGCCAGGACCCGCCAGGTGTGGAAGGAACCCATCGGCTCCCACCAGGCCATCGCCCACCCGCTCGCCCAGGCCCACATCGAACTCGAACTGGCCCGGCTGATGATGCAGAAGGCCGCCAGGCTCTACGACGCCGGCGACGACATCGGCGCCGGCGAGGCCGCCAACATGGCGAAGTACGCGGCCGGCGAAGCCTGCGTCAAGGCCGTCGACCAGGCCGTGCACACCCTCGGCGGCAACGGCCTCACCCGCGAATACGGCCTCGCCTCCCTCGTCACCGCGGCCCGCGTCGCCCGGATCGCCCCCGTCAGCCGGGAAATGATCCTGAACTACGTGTCCCACCAGTCCCTGGGCCTGCCCAAGTCGTACTGAGCCGGGACACCCTGCCCCTCCACACCGCGGCTGCGGCGGTGTGGAGGGCCTGCCAAGAGGTTCACAACCCCTGCTGCCGACCCATGACCGCTCGCGAGGCGCCGGGAAGTGCGGGGTCGGGAAATGCGGCGCCGGGAAGTGCGGGGTCGGGAAGTGCGGCGCCGGGAAGCGAGGCGCCCGAAAGCGAGGCGACTGAAACCATGCAAGCGTGCTTGATTGTCCTGCTCCCGCTGACACGCTCGACGCGGCATCCCCGCAGCAAGGAGAGTGACCGATGAGCCGGCTCGCCCCACCCACCCACGACCGGGGCATCACCACCCTCACCCTCGACTCGCCCGCCAACCGCAACGCACTCTCCGCCGCCCTGGTCGGCGAACTCGCCACCGCCCTGGACGACTGCGCCGCCGACGACACCGTACGAGCCGTCGTCCTCACCCACACCGGCAACACCTTCTGCGCCGGAGCCGACCTCACCGCACCGCCCGAACCGCACGCCCTCGTCGCCCTGATGCGGCAGATCATCGCCCTGCCCAAACCCGTCGTCGCCCGGGTCACCGGCCACGTACGGGCAGGCGGCCTCGGCCTGCTCGGCGCCTGCGACATCTCCGCGGCCGGCCCCGGAGCCACCTTCGCCCTCACCGAATCCCGGCTCGGCCTCGCCCCCGCCGTCATCTCCCTGCCCCTGCTGCCCCGCACCGACCCGCGCGCCGCCGCCCGCTACTACCTCACCGGCGAACGCTTCGACGCCGCCGAAGCCGCCCGCATCGGCCTGATCACACTCGCCACCGGCCCCATCGACGACATCGACACGGCACTCGCCCCCGTCCTGGACGGCCTGCGCAAGGCGTCCCCCCAGGGGCTGACCGCATCGAAGGAGCTGGTCACGGCTAATGTGCTGAAGAATTTCGACCAGCATGCCGAAGACCTCATCGCCCGCTCGGCGGCCCTCTTCGCCTCCGCCGAGGCACGGGAAGGAATGACGGCCTTCCTCGAACGACGGGAGCCCGCATGGGCGCTGTGACGCCCCCCACCGACCGGACCCCCAAGCAGGACCGCAGCCGGGCCACCCGCCGCGGACTCCTCGAAGCCGCCGTCGCCTGCCTCGCCGAACACGGCTGGGCCGGCTCCACCGTCTCCGTCGTCGCCGAACGCGCGGGCGTCTCACGGGGCGCCGCCCAGCACCACTTCCCCACCCGCGAGGACCTGTTCACCGCAGCCGTCGAATACGTCGCCGAGGAACGCTCCGCCGCCCTGCGCGCCGTCCCCGACCAGGACCGGGCCGCCGTCGTCGCCGCCCTCGTCGACCTCTACACCGGCCCGCTCTTCCGCGCCGCCCTCCAGCTCTGGGTCGCCGCCTCCAACGAGGAGCAGCTCCGCCCCCGCGTCACTGAACTCGAAGCCCGTGTGGGCCGCGAGACCCACCGCATCGCGGTCGGCCTCCTGCACGCCGACGAGACCCGCCCCGGCGTACGCGAAACCGTCCAGGGCCTCCTCGACATGGCCCGCGGCCTGGGCCTCGCCAACGTCCTCACGGACGACACGGCCCGGCGGCGCAGGGTCGTGGCGCAGTGGGCTGCGCTGGTGGAGGACGCGCTGGGGTGAGGGCTTCCGCTGCGCCGGACCACCGACGGCGAGAGCGCTGGACACCACGTGTATGCGATGCTGCGAGCTCAGGCCCTCAGGCCCGAAGACGCCCTGGGTCTGTTGGACTGTCCGCCGGGAGAGCGATGAGCACTGCACACGTGGGCCGCTGAGGAACCGGGGGAATCATGGGGGACTACTTCCAGACGATCGTCGACCTCGACGCCACCGAGCGGGACGCGCAGGAGCTCGGAGCCCGGATCCTGGACTGGCTGATCGCGGACGGGATCGTGGCGGCCGAGCGCACCGACTGCGTCCTGGGCGGTGGCGGATACGGCCACGCCCCCGGCCCGCACTTCGCCAAGGCCGTCGATGACCCGGACCCGGTCGACCTGTGGACCAACGGGTTTCACGTCGAGACCGGCCGTACGGTCTTCGACAGCGGCCAAGGAGACGCGGGCGCGGCCACCTGCCCGCTCTGCCGGACCGAGATCCGGCTGGTCGACGAGGCGTGGGCGCCCATCGAGTCCGCCTGGGATCCCTTCAAGGGGCGGTTCCAGGACTGGGCCGAGGACGGTGGCGAAGGGATCGTGCACTGCCCGTCCTGCGCCCGGCCGTCCGGGATCGACCGGTGGAGCTGGGAGGACGACTACTACGCGTGCGGGCACCTCGGGTTCACGTTCTGGGGCTGGGCGGAGCTCACGTCCGACTTCACCCGGGAGATCGGCCGCAGACTGGGCGGCCACCGCACCGTGCTCCTCGCCGGGAAGCTGTAGCGCGTGGGCCGCGGGCCGGGACTGCCGTCAGGGACGGGATGCCCGGCCCGCGGACACGGGAACGGCTGATCAGCTGGTCCAGAGGACCGGGCTGCCGCGGTACGCGTCACCCTCCTCGAACGAGGCGACCGCGATGGGACCGGTCTTCGTGGCGCTGAGCGAGCAGGTCTCGTACGACGCGCCCTTGGTGGTGAAGTCGCGGGGCGCCGCCTCGCTGTCGCACTTGCCCTGGATGTCGCCGATCAGAATGACGCCTGTGGGGGCGCCGCCTTCCAGCTTGCCGCGCAGCCTCAGCGACGCGTACGACAGGTCGGTCCCGCCGACGTTCTCCACCTTCATCCGGATGTAGTAGGGCGTCATGCCCTTCGCCTTGGCACCGAATGCGGCCATGTCGGCCTCGGCGCCCTTCTCGATCGCCGTGACGGTCACGGCGACGGTGCCCTTCTTGGTGGTCCCGTACTTGAACGGCAGGACCGCTCGGTCACCGATCTTGAACTTCGTGCCCGGTGCGGCGACGTCACCACCGGCCGGAGCGGCAGCGTCGTCGCTGGGGTCCGTGGACGGGCTCTTGGCGCCCGGGTCGGACGACGCCGGGGCGGAGGCCGACGGCGATTCCTGCGCCGGTGCCGCGTCCTCGCCGTCGTTGCAGGCCGTGAGCCCGAGCGTCAGAGTGGTGAGGGCGACTGCGGAGACGATGCGTCCCTTGTGTGTCATTTTGACCTAACTGGCAGTGAGGGTTGCCCATACGGCAGCCGGAACGTTCAACTGGGCGAAGCGCCCGGCCATGTGACCGGACACGTCGGCGCAGCACGACGACGGCGGTGCGTCAACGAGGCGCGCCACGACGCCCTCTCAGACTGAGGCGGGAATGACACAGACTCGCCACAGGCGCGGCACAGGCCCGGCACAGGGCGCGCGGGGTGCGGCACAGGCCCGGCACGGGGTGCGGCGAGGGGTGTTGCCGCAGGCACCGCACAGCGCGCGCGGGGGCGCGGCACAGGTGCGTGACGGGCGCGGCACGGCTCGGCTCGGAGGGTGTGGCTCCCGCGGCCTGCCCCGCCGAACACGGCACGGACGGGAGTGCCGCGGCGTCTCCCGTCCGTGCGGACCCGGGCCTCAGTTCCCCAGATCGGCCGGCTGGTCGTACCCCGCCGGACCGCCGATGGCGAGGGCGAGCTGCCACATGCCGGTGGAGGGGTTCACCTTCGGCTCGTCGCCCTCCGGAGCCAGACCTTTCGCGCGGCGGACGGCTTCGGGCCAGGTGTTTTCGTAGAGACGGAAGTCGAGGCGGGTCTTGCTGTACCCGCCCGGCGCGTGCTTGTCCAGGTGCGGCACGAGATGGGCGTACGACGGGGCGTGGCCGCGGTGGTCGGCGAAGTGCAGCAACAGCCACAGCTCAAAGCATGGATTGGACAGTGCGATACCGATGCCGTGGTGGTCCGCTTCGGTCACGGCCTGATCGATGTCCGTGAACTCGTCGACGTCGAAGACGCACCACGCCCGGTCGTATTCGTCGGCCGCCGAAGCGAGCAACTTCACTGTGTGCGAAACGACCTGGGAAGGTGCCTTGGGGTGTTCGACGATCTTGACCGAAACGGCCGGATTTCTGACAGAGGACTTGAGCCCCCGCACATAGTCTCGTTCCGTCACCTTGGTGCCGCAAACGACCAGTAATCGCTGTCGCGTGACGCGATTCCCGGTCCTCCTGCCGAGCCGGGAATCAAAAGAGGGACGGTTCTGTCCGCTCGGCTTCGGTGCCCTCGCCATCCTGCTCCCCCCGGCCCGCCAGCGCCCTGGCGAAACTGTCGTCGATGAACGGCACGCCGCCGTAACTGCCGCCCAGGTAGCGGCGCTCGTGGTTCTCCCCGATGCGCGGCTTGAACTCCGACAGGGCGAACAACTCCGTCTCCCCGTGGCGATTCTTCTCCAGGAACCACACCTGGTCCCGCTTGAGGATGTCCTCTCCGCCCATGCGGCCCAGCAGGCTGGCATCGTGGGTGGTGAAGACCAGTTGCGCTCCGTGCGGGTTGGTGGCCGGGTCCTGGAAGAGGCCGATGAGCTGCGCGGTGAGCAGCGGGTGGAGACTGGAGTCGATCTCGTCCACGACGAAGGTGCCGCCCCGCCGAAGGACCGACATGAACCGTGGGGCCTGTTCCAGCAGCGCCCGGGTCCCGGCGGACTGCTCGTGCAGGTCCATCCGCACCACGCCGGTACGACCGCGATGTCCGAGCCAGGGCCGCAGGTGTTCTTGCGGGCCCTCTTCCTCCAGCCTGGCGAGCAGGCGCGCCGGAAGGCGTCCGCCGTACCGCTGTCGCAGCGCGTCCTCGTCCAGGAGCACACGCTCCGTGCCGCACTCCTCGATGCCCAGGTCGGCCGCGCGCAGGAGAGCCATCAGCTCGGGATGACGTTCCGGACTCTCCAGCATCCGGGCCATGTCGGGGCCGGCGAGGCGTCCCGGTCCCTGTCGGCCGAACCTCAAGTCCGTCAGGAACCAGTCGTAGACCGGGCGGAAGTCCAGCTGCCTGGAACGTGCCGCCATGGTCAGGAACAGCACATTGGGTTCGGTGATGTTCTCGACCAGTTCGAGTTCGCGCTTGGCCTGTGAGTCGCCCGGCTGTACGTCGCCGTCCGGCCGTTCGAAGATCTTGCGCTTCTTCCCGTGCGGATAGCTGTAGAGCCATTCGTCCAGAACCCGCTCGTCATCGACGCTGAATCCGTAGGTGAAGCGGACACCGTCGAGCAGCAGATCCACCACGTACCAGGAAGGCTCGTCGAGTGCGGCGGTGTCCAGACGGAACGGATTGCGAGTGACACCGTCGTCGGGCTCCGCGTCACGGTGCGAGTTCACCACCATCCGGGCCATGTATTCCAACGCGCCGAGCAGATTCGACTTGCCGGCCGCGTTGGCGCCGAAGAGGCCCGCCACGGGAACGGCCTGCCAGTCCGTGCCGGAAGGCCTGTCCGCGTCGTAGGCGGGGTGAAGCTGAAGTTCTTGCTCTTCCCGGATCGAGCGATGATTCGACACCCTGAAGTTCAGCAGCACGTGAGCCCTCCCCCCAGCGATTCAGTGGGACTGTGCGCAAGTGAATCGCGAGTACAGGAAGCTGGCAACCCGTTACGAGGAATACCGGGCGTCACGGGTGGTGATTCCACTCGAACGGGAGCCGAGGCCGAAGGAGAGAACCCGTCCCCCGGCCCCGGAGCCGAGCCGAGCTCTCAGTTCCCCAGATCCGCGAGCTGGTCGTACCCCTCGATCTCCCGCGGATCCCGCGAGCCCGGACCCACGTAACGCGCCGAAGGCCGCACCAGCCGCCCCGTCCGCTTCTGCTCCAGGATGTGCGCCGACCAGCCCGCCGTACGCGCACACGTGAACATCGACGTGAACATGTGCGCCGGCACCTCCGCGAAGTCCAGCATGATCGCCGCCCAGAACTCCACGTTCGTCGCCAGCACCCGGTCCGGGCGCCGCGCGTGCAGCTCCTCCAGAGCGGCCTTCTCCAGGGCCTGCGCCACCTCGAAGCGCGGCGCGCCCAACTCCTCGGCCGTACGCCGCAGCACCCGCGCCCGCGGGTCCTCCGCCCGGTAGACCCGGTGCCCGAAGCCCATCAGCCGCTCGCCCTTGTCCAGGGCCTTCTTCACGTACGCGACGGCGTCGCCGGTCCGCTCGATCTCCTCGATCATCCCGAGCACCCGGGACGGCGCACCACCGTGCAGCGGCCCCGACATCGCACCCACCGCGCCCGACAGCGCCGCCGCCACATCGGCGCCGGTCGACGCGATGACCCGGGCGGTGAACGTCGAGGCGTTCATGCCGTGCTCGGCGGCCGACGTCCAGTACGCGTCGACGGCCTTCACGTGCCTGGGGTCCGGCTCCCCGCGCCAACGGATCATGAACCGCTCCACCACGGAACCGGCCTTGTCGATCTCGCTCTGCGGAACCATCGGCAGCCCCTGCCCACGCGCCGACTGGGCGACGTACGACAGCGCCATCACGGCGGCCCGCGCCAGGTCGTTGCGGGCCGTCTCCTCGTCGATGTCGAGCAGCGGCTTCAGCCCCCACACGGGGGCGAGCATCGCCAGCGCGGACTGCACATCGACCCGGATGTCCCCGGAGTGCACCGGGATCGGGAACGGTTCGGCCGGCGGCAGACCGGGGTTGAACGCCCCGTCGACCAGCAGGCCCCAGACGTTGCCGAACGACACATGGCCGACGAGATCCTCGATGTCGACACCGCGGTAACGGAGCGCACCGCCTTCCTTGTCCGGTTCGGCGATCTCCGTCTCGAACGCGACGACTCCCTCTAGTCCCGGTACGAAGTCGGACATGGCGGCTCCCTCGGTCGACGGCTCTGCGCGGGCCACAGTGGCCTGCCTCAGATACTGGCGGGTCACCCGGGACGCGGGGAAGCGTGACATCCGGCACAGCACCCCGAATCGGCCCCGCCCCACAACACCCCTCCTTGCCGGGCCGGTCCTGCCCCTGCGGCAGGATGACCCCGTGCCCACCGCAGATTCCCCCTCCGATTCCACCACCGATCCGGCCGCGATGCGCGAGCAGTACCGCTCCGAGGGCTTCACCGAGGACACGCTGGCCGCCGACCCGATGCAGCAGTTCGCCCACTGGTTCCGGCAGGTCGCCGTCGGCGGGCTGCTCCACGAGCCCAACGCCATGGTGGTCTCCACCGCCACCCCCGAGGGCCGCCCGTCCTCGCGCACCGTGCTGCTGAAGAAGTACGACGAGCGCGGCTTCGTCTTCTTCACCAACTACGAATCCCGCAAGGGCCGCGAACTGACCGCCAACCCGTACGTCTCGCTGCTCTTCCCCTGGCACCCGATGGCCCGCCAGGTCATCGTCACCGGCCGGGCGGACCGGACCGGCCGCGACGAGACGGCCGCCTACTTCCGCACCCGCCCGCACGGCTCCCAGCTGGGCGCCTGGGCGAGCCCCCAGTCCACGGTGATCGGCTCCCGCGACGAACTGCTCGCCCGCTACGAGGAGCTCGCGGCCCGCTACCCCGAGGGCGAACAGGTCCCCGCGCCCCCGAACTGGGGCGGCTTCCGCGTCGTCCCCGACACGATCGAGTTCTGGCAGGGCCACGAGAACCGGCTGCACGACCGGCTGCGGTACGTACGCGAGGGCGATCAGTGGCGCGTCGAGCGCCTGTGCCCGTAGCAGCCCAGCCCCATCCGGACATGCAGAGACCCGCAGGCTCTGGACCCTCCTTGCGGAGGAGCCGGCCGGACTTACCGGCGAGCCTGCGGGTCGGTGACTGCTTGGGATTGGCCGATGACCGGCCTGCACTGCAAAGTGCGCGACAACGGGCGTCAGCCCGCAGCCACCTCACGAGTCCGAGAAGAAATCACTTCTGGAACACCTCCTTTCGCGTGTGGCAGCAGCCTAGGAACGCCTCTGGCACCGCACAAGCGAATTAATGCGGCGGCCGATTTCCGGGAAGTCGACGTGGGCCGGGTCGCCTTCGAGTTCAATGGTCTGACGTGCAGAAATGCCGGATGCGTCCTGCGGGAGGTATGGGGTGAGTGCGTCCACAAGCAGTGGGACGGCCGAGGCGCTCGGGCCCGACGAGGGGCCGAAGGGCGGGTCCGGGGCCGAGTTGCTCGCCGCGTTGCTCGACGGGATGGACGCCGCGCTCTGTGCCTTCGACGCGCACGGCACGGTCACCCACTGGAACCGCGAGGCCGAGCGGATTCTGGGCTGGTCCGCCGGGGAGGCCGTGGGGCGGGCCGGGTT
>NZ_JBCEWQ010000068.1:0-44068 GCF_038448545.1 Streptomyces sp. CLV115 | reverse complement strand
GTGGGGAGGCGCGGCGGGCTGTCCGGCCACGGGGGCGGAATCGGGCGCGCTCCCGGGCGACCCCTGAGGAGCGTCGGCCGGCACTGGAGGTGCGGACGGAACGGACGGAACGGCCTCGGCCGCAGTGCCCTCGTTGTCCTCGTTCTCTGTGCTCACAGCTCTTTACTCCTCGGTTCCACATCAATTTCGGCAAGAGATCCGCTGCGTACGTGTCCCGTAACAGCTTTTCCCAAGGCACGTCAGGCCACTGTAAGCAGGACCTGTGCATCCGCACACCAATCTTTACATCGGTCAAAACGGTCCCCCCGTGCAAGACGCACCGCAGGGTGCGCCGCGGCCGCGCCCCCGGGGTACGTGCTTCCGCTGCACAACGTGCGCACAGCGGTCGCCCGACGGTGACACGATGACGCCGTGACCCACGCACGACAGCAGCCCACGGACCGCCCCATCCAGGTCGTCGCTCACCGGGGCGCGTCCGACGACGCGCCCGAGCACACCCTCGCCGCGTACCGGAAGGCGATCGAGGACGGTGCCGACGCCCTGGAGTGCGACGTACGGCTCACCGCCGACGGCCATCTCGTATGCGTGCACGACCGCCGGGTGAACCGCACCTCCAACGGCCGCGGCGCCGTCTCGGCCCTGGAGCTCGCCGAGCTCGCGGCCCTCGATTTCGGCTCCTGGAAGGACCGCGAGGAGTCGGAGTCCCCGGACTGGGATCCGGTGCCGGGGGAGCTCACCTCCGTGCTGACCCTGGAGCGGCTGCTCGAACTCGTCGTCGAGACCCGGGCCGCCGGGCGCCCGCTCCAGCTGGCCGTCGAGACCAAGCACCCCACCCGCTGGGCGGGCCAGGTCGAGGAGCGGCTGTTGCAGCTGCTGAAGCACTTCGAGCTCGACACGCCCCCGGCCGACGGCCCGTCGCCGGTACGCGTCATGAGCTTCTCGGCCCGCTCGCTGTACCGCGTCCAGGCCGCGGCCCCCACGCTGCCCACCGTGTATCTGATGCAGTTCCTCTCGCCGCGGCTGCGCGACGGGCGGCTGCCCGCCGGGGCGCGCATCGCCGGGCCGGGGATGCGGATCGTACGCAATCACCCCGGCTACATCGAGCGACTGCACCGCGCGGGGCACCGCGTGCACGTCTGGACGGTGAACGAGCCGGAGGACGTCGAACGCTGCGTCGATCTCGGCATCGAGGCGATCATCACGAACCGCCCGAAGCAGGTTCTGGCACAACTTGGACGCTTTTAGCACCAGTCACACGGAGTGCACCGGCGCATTCGAACCGTATTCGATCGTTACGAGTGCGTCACTGGCAGTCCATTGGCCGGTTTCCGGTCCAGTCCAGGGGGGCATCCACTCCGTGGCGTGGGGCAAAGGAGGTCTCGGGGGTGGCGTTGGTGGTGGCACAGGAAGTGCCCACGTCGTCGAGCATGGCCGTACCCCATGGCCCTGCGGGCGTGGGCCAGGCGCGGCACCGGATGCGCGAGCAGTTGCGCAGTCACGGAGTGTCGGATTCGGTCGTCGACGATGCAGTACTGATTCTTTCCGAACTGCTCAGCAATGCCTGCCGGCACGGCAGGCCGCTGGGCCGGCACACGGATGTGGGTGACGGCGACGTCCGCGCCGCATGGCACGTCGACAGAACGGGCGGGCTGACCGTCGAAGTGACGGACGGCGGCGGTCCGACGCGTCCGATTCCGGCCACTCCGTCGGTCACGGCGCGTGGCGGCCGCGGGCTCAACATCATCAGCGCGCTGGCCGACGAGTGGGGCGTACGCGACAGCTCGTCCGGTGAAGTGACCGTCTGGGTCCTGGTCAACGAGGGACACGGGCAGCAGCCCGGGGGGCCGGTGACGCCCGGGCCAGGCATTTCGGGGCGGAACATCTCGGAGCCCGCTGTTTCGGGGGCCGCCGTTTCGGGGGTCTCCGTTTCGGGGGTCTCCGTCTCGGGGCTCGACACGCTGGGATTCGCGGACGCCTTCGACGACGTGGGCTGACGTTCCGCCACTCGCTCCGTCACATGCTCCGCCGCCCCTTTGCCATTCGCTCCGGCGCCGATGCCGGCACCGGCGGGCGCATGGGCGCGGGCACGTGTGTCCCGGATGCGACAGGGACGGCTAGGCTCGCGGCCCAGACCGCACTGTCGCAATCGGGAGAAAGCCCACCATGGCCAAGAAGCGCCCTCAGACCAAGGCCGGGAAGCAGCAACTCAAGGACGGCGAGATCCCGGTGGTCGGGGCTCGCGAGCCCTGCCCGTGCGGTTCGGGCCGCCGCTACAAGGCGTGTCACGGCCGCGCCGCCGCCCAGGCCGTGACCGAGCTCGTCCACCGCCCGTTCGAGGGGCTGGCCGGCGAGTGCGACTGGGTCGCGCTGCGCGAACTGGTGCCCGCCGCCACGGTGGCGCTGACGCTGAAGGACGGGCTGCCCGAGGGTGTGCCCTCGGTGACGCTCGCGACCGTCCTGCCGATGGCCTGGCCGGCGCTCCGCCGCGACGACGGCTCGGTGCTGCTCGCCCTGCAGAACGACACCCCGTCCGGCGACCTCAGCCGTGATCTCGCGGACACCCTGCTGCGCGCGCTGACCGCCGAGCCCGGTTCGCCCGTGGCCGCGCAGCGCGTGCCGGCCGACGGTCCGCGACTGCAGGACGTGCTCGACCCTGCCGCGGCGTTCGAGCCCGCCGTCCACTCCGGCTTCGAGTTCTGGGTTCCGGACGCGGAGAACGCCGCGCCCGAGGTGTCCGCCTCCCTGGAGCGCGCGAACGGGGCGGCGATCCCGACGACACGGCTCGCCGGTGTGGACGCCGCCTACTGGTGCGAGACCCCGGAGAAGAACCACCTCCGCTGGGTCATGCCGCACGCCGAGGAGCAGCTGCTCGACGCGCTCGCCCGGCTGCACGCCGCCGGCACCTCCTCGCTGGGCGAGGGCACCAGGCTGGTCGGCTCCTTCCGGGCGCACGGGCTGATGGTCCCGGTCTGGGACCTGCCGAGCGCGATGGGGGCCGAGGAGTGCGAGAAGCCCGCGGTGGAGTTCGCGCAGCGGCTGACCGAGGCACTCGCCTCGGACGCACCGCTCACCGCGGAGGAGCGGCGGGCGCGCGGTGGGCTCACCAACCGCCAGGTGACTCTCAGCTGACGGTGACGAACCCCGGGCCCGGCCGGCCCGATAGGTGACTCGCGTCACAACTCCCCGTACTGACAGGTAAATCGCTGTCCGAATACGCGAGATCGAATTTGCGAACGGCAGATCTCTTGTTACCGTTCTAGAAGCCCGGTCGCTGGTGCATCCCCCGTCGCCAGCGATCGGGCATCCTCATTTCCGGGTACGGCGCACAGCGCGCACCGCGGCGCACGAGCCCGCGCAGAAACCCCTCGTCGATACGCCCCGGCTCATCGAGCGCAACGGTTCACGCCCCCGCGCCTGCGGCCGCTCCCACGCCGGTACACCTCCGCGTCCCGCCTTGCCGACGACCGTCTGCGCACGTGCGGACCGGCGGCGCGGGAGTGGCGAGCCCCCGCGGGGACCGATCGGTCTCGGACAGATGCCGGGCACCGGCACCGAATACCGGGGACGGATGCGGGCGGCGGATTCCAGGAGCGGATGATCTCCACAAATACCTCTGTCACCTCCGACCACACCAGAAACACTCGAATGAATATTCGAGCAATCCGGTCCGGGGCGTTCCGGAAAGGCCGTCAGAAAGCCTTCCACCATCGGCCTATACGACGGCGGGCCCTGCGGACTTTGCAATTGCGTGGCATAGACCGGGCCGGCCGCGTACATCACCGGGAATCCGGCCGCCCGGATATTCCCGGGCCTCATCCGTCGGCTTCACATGAGTATCCGACGGCCCGCCGGACATCCGGACGGAAAGCCGGGACGACGCGACTCCCCCCGGCACCCCGACGCCCCGCCACTCCGACACCTCGACGCCCGATACCCCGGCACCTCGATGCCCGGCGTCCCGGCACCCGGCGCCCCACCCCCGTCAGTACGCGAGCCGGCTGCCGCCGTCCGGGGCGCCGCTGCTCGCCTCGACCAGCGCGTCCAGCACCGTCCCCACGTCCGGCAGCCACGGCTCGTCCGATGCCGGGGCCCGCTCCCAGCGCACCTGCCCCGCCCCCACCTCGGACGGCGGGACGACGAGATAGCCGCCCTCGCCGTGGAAACGGAGCGAGCTGGGCACCCAGTCCTGGGCGTGCAGCAGCTCACCGAGCCGTTCCAGGCTGTACGGGGCGACCAGCAGCGACCACCGCGTCGGCGTCGCCACCACGGGCCCCAGCCGCACACCCATCCGGTCCAGCTCGACCAGCGCCCGGGCGGCGGCCACGGCCGGCAGGCTCAGCGCGCACGGGGCACGTCCGCCGGTGGCCAGGAGGATCGGGGCGGTGGGCCGGTTGGTCCACCACCAGCGCACCATGCGCTCGTCGGTGGTCGCCGCGAGGAGACCGGGGTCGAAGGGGTGTGCGCCGGGCACGGCGCACTCGGGATCGGGACAGGCGCAGCCGCGGCCACGGTCACCGCGGCCGCCGGCCGCCTCCAGTCCCACTCCGGGGAGCACGGGCCACCGCCATGCCGTGGCACAGGTCAGGGCCGCGTCGAGCCGGGCAGGCCTTCCCCTGCGCCGGAGCCGGAGCCTGCGTCGCCTTCCGAGGATCTCGCGCATGAGCGCTCGTTCCTTTCCGTTGAACGCCGAGGGTCCACATCACACCACGTGTGAGTTGCCGTACGTATGCATCACTTCACTGTGCGTACATGCTCTTCAAATCTGCGGTACGGGTGGGACGTCGGTACCGAGCATGGCCGAGCCGAGTCGAGCAGGTGCGAGACGGGTCCGGACGGATCGGCCCGGACAGGCGCGGCGAGGAGCGGCGCGCACATCGCGCCTGCCGTACCGAGGTGCAAACCCCGCCACTCGGGGGTGGGGGCGTGGCCGTCACTGGAGAGGACGTCCGGGCCCGCTGCCGGGTTCCGGGGCGGTCAGAACTGCCCCTGGCCTTCATCGATTACGTACCCAGCATGCCCGAAATGACGCTCCCTCCGGGACTTCACCCCGAGAACACCCCCTGTTCGAGCACGCCCAGTCGACCGCAAATAGTTGCCTTCGGGTGCATTTTTTGGCCAACTTTACGGCCTCCCGGACACCATAAATCCCGTGGGGACAATGCTGGACATCGCCTCACTTGTGCGTGTACATGTGGTGCTACGTGTACATGCGGATGCACTGATAGCGGCGCAGAATGACATGGGGGTTTGCGATGCTATTCGACAGAAAGCACTGGTCGGAAAGCCGGAAGCCATGAGCGCCCCACACCTGCCGAAAGTGGCTGGAATCGATCCCACAGTTCCGGTTTCAACGCACACTGCCGGGTCTCTGTCCGAGGCGCCCTCCGCAACCGGAGCCTTCATCCAGGACCGGCTCGCCGGCTGGGTCTCCGACCTCACCACGCTGCACGAACTCACCGAGCGGCTGGCCGGAACCGGCACGCTCGACGACGCCCTCCACGAACTGCTGGACGCCGGAGCCGCCCTGGTCGGCGCCCGCCGCGGCCTGGTCGTCTTCGAACCGTCCGACCGCCGCGGCCCCGTGAGCACCATCGGCCTCGGCCTCGCCCACGCCGAGCTCGGACAGATCGAGACCGTTCCGCGCACCGCCACCTCCTACGGCCGGATCCTGGAAGGGCTCCCGGACGCCGAGGACGCGCTGACCACCCCCGATCTGCCGGGCGACCCCGGCCTGGACCCCCGCCGCCGCGAGGTCGCCGCCCGGCTCGGATACGCCGCCAGCTACGCCGTACCGATCACCGCCGGGGCGACCGGCAGGCTCGGTGCCGCCGTCTGGCTGTACGACGAACCCGCCGAACCCCTGGAACGCCAGCGCCATCTCGTCGGCCTCTACGCCGGATACGCCGGTGAGCACCTGGCCCGGCTGCTGGAGCTGGAGCGGGCCAGGGCCGATGTCGCCACCATCACGGAGGAGCTGCTGCCCAGCCGGCTGCCCCGGATCCCCGGCGTGCAGCTGGCCGCCCGCCACCGAAGGGCGGCGCGGGGCGGCGGCGACTGGTACGACGCGCTCGCCCTGCCCGAGGGGGCGCTCGGTCTCGCCGTGGGCTCGGTGAACGGCTCCGGGCCGGGCGCGCTGGCCGCCATGGGACGGCTGCGGTCCGGTCTGCGGGCGTACGCGGTGATGGAGGGCGAGGACCCCGTCGCGGTGCTCTCCGACCTGGAACTGCTGCTGCGGCTGACCGAGCCGGCCCGTACCGCGACCGCGCTGTTCGCCTACTGCGAGCCCGCCGAGCGCAAGATCCTGCTGGCCGGCGCGGGCCACGCCCCGCCGCTCGTGATCAGTGACCGGCGCACCGAATTCGTCGAGACCTCGGTCTCCGCGCCGCTGGGCATGCTCGCCTGCTGGGAGGCGCCCAGCGTCCAGATCACCCCGGAGCCCGGCGAGACCGTGCTGTTCTACACCGACGGGCTGCTGCGCCGCACCGGCGACTCGACGGACCGGGCGTTCGCGCGGCTCCACTCGGCCGCCGCGTCCGTACCCAAGGCGATGCGCCACGACGCCGGAGCCGTCGCCGACCATGTGCTGCACACCGTGCTGCCGGACGGGCCCGACCGGAGCGGCAGCGCTCGCGACCGGAACGACGGCTCCGAGGACGTGGTCGTACTGGCCGCGCGGTTCGACTGAGCGCCACCGGGTTCCGCTCCGCGCCCGCCCCAGCCGTGTAACAGGTCTTCCGGCCCTGTGCCCCCTTCCGTACGCCCGTACGATGGTCGGGGTCCAGTGTCGTATCAAGGAGAGACAAATCGTGGCTGAGGAGCTCACCCCGGAGAACCCGGAGACCGAGGAAGAAGAGACGGTCAAGCAGCGGAAGAACGGCCTGTACCCGGGCGTCTCCGATGAACTCGCCGCGAACATGAAGTCCGGTTGGGCCGATACCGAGCTGCACGGCCTCGAACCGATCGCCCAGGCCGCACACACGGCCGCCCGCCGCGCCGCGCTCTCCGCGCGTTTCCCCGGTGAGCGACTGGTCATTCCCGCGGGCAACCTGAAGACCCGCTCCAATGACACCGAGTACGCCTTCCGCGCCTCCACCGAGTACGCCTACCTCACCGGCGACCAGACCCAGGACGGCGTCCTCGTCCTGGAGCCGACCGAGAACGGTCACGAGGCCACCGTCCACCTGCTGCCGCGCTCCAACCGCGAGAACGGTGAGTTCTGGCTCGACGGCCAGGGCGAGCTGTGGGTCGGCCGCCGCCACTCCCTCGCCGAGGCCGAGCAGCTGCTGGGCATCCCCGCGAAAGACGTGCGCGAGCTCCCCGCCGCGCTGACCGAGGCCACCGGCCCGGTCCGCAACGTCCGCGGTCACGACGCCGGCATCGAGGCCGCGCTGACCGACAAGGTCACCGCGGAGCGCGACGAGGAACTGCGCGTCCACCTGTCCGAGGCCCGGCTGGTCAAGGACGCCTTCGAGATCTCCGAGCTGGAGAAGGCCTGCGACGCCACCGCGCGCGGCTTCGAGGACGTCGTCAAGGTCCTCGACCGGGCCGAGGCGACCAGCGAGCGCTACATCGAGGGCACCTTCTTCCTGCGTGCCCGCATCGAGGGCAACGACATCGGCTACGGCTCGATCTGCGCGGCCGGCCCGCACGCCACCACCCTGCACTGGGTGCGCAACGACGGACCGGTGCGCTCCGGCGAGCTGCTGCTGCTCGACGCCGGCGTGGAGACCGACGACCTCTACACCGCCGATGTGACCCGCACCCTTCCGATCAACGGCACGTTCACCCCGCTGCAGCGGAAGATCTACGACGCGGTGTACGAGGCGCAGGAGGCGGGCATCGCCGCCGTCAAGCCCGGCGCCGGCTTCCGCGACTTCCACGACGCCGCGCAGCGGGTGCTCACCGAGAAGCTCGTCGAGTGGGGCCTGCTGGGCGACCTGACCGTGGACGAGGTCCTGGAGCTGGGTCTCCAGCGCCGCTGGACGCTGCACGGCACCGGCCACATGCTCGGCATGGACGTCCACGACTGCGCCGCCGCGCGCACCGAGGCGTACGTCGACGGCACGCTGGAGCCGGGCGTCTGCCTCACGGTCGAGCCCGGTCTGTACTTCCAGACCGACGACCTGACCGTGCCGGAGGAGTACCGGGGCATCGGCGTCCGGATCGAGGACGACATCCTCGTCACCGAGGACGGCAACCGGAACCTCTCCGACAAGCTGCCGCGCCGGTCCGACGAGGTCGAGGCGTGGATGGCCCGGCTCAAGGGCTGATCCCCACGCGTCCGAGGACGCTCTGCTCAGGACACCATGAGCAGGGCGTCCTTCCGCCATTTCAGGACCTTGTCGAAGCTGACGACGGCACCGCGGCCGGGGCGGTTGCCGAAGTGCACATGGTCGGCGAGCTGCTCGATCAGACACAGCCCCCGCCCGTCCTCGGCACTGAGCGGCGGGTACTGCCGGGGCTCGTACCGCTGCTGGTCCCCGTACCGCTCCGCGGAGTCGCGAAGGGTGCTCCGGGCCGGGAAGCCGGGGCCCGAATCGGCGACCTCGATACGGCACTTCTCGCCGTCGAGGTAGGCGGTGACTTGGTACTGCTCCGAGGCGGCGCCGGGCAGCTCGTCCCACACGTCCCACGGATCCCGGGTGCCGAACCGGTCGCCCCGGTCTTCCCAGTCCTCCTGGTCCTCGTGGTCACCGCCGTGCTCGACGGCGTTCGCACAGGCCTCGCTGAGCGCGAGCGACAGATCGAAGGAGATGTCCGGGTCCACGCCCGCGGTCTCCATGGTGCCCAGCAGGAAGCGGCGGGCGAGTGGAACGCTCGCAGCCTCGCGCCGCAAATGGAGGGACCACCAGATGCTCATGCTCCAGCCTCCTGGCTGCGGCTCGACATACCGATACCTATTGCCGCGCGGCACCGTTCGTAAGCGCGGACCGGATGTGAGACCGCTCATTCGGCGGATACCAGCTCTCCGTACACCCGTGTATGCCCGGCGCACACCCGCGAAGGCGACCTTCCGGACCTGCCGTACCGAAGCCGGGGGCTCGGTGCGATGATGACCCGGCCATGTCTATGCCGGTCGCACGCGCCGGAGCCGGTCTGCGGCTCCTGAGGACCGCGGTGTTCGCCGCGGTCTGTGTCGCGCTGTCCGCGGCAGGTCACGCCCTGGCCTCCTGTGCGCCCGTCCCCTGGTGGACCCTGCTCGCCGGATTCCTGGGGATGGCCGCGGTGGTGGCACCGCTCGCCGGACGCGAGCGTTCACTGCCGTCCATCGCCGCCGCGCTGGCGGGCGGACAGATCGCCCTGCACGTCCTGTTCGGCATGGGTACGCACGACACCCCGGCGAACACCGCGGCGGGCGACGACCCGTTGATCCGGTTCGCGGCGAGCCTGGTGTGCGGGGCCGGTCCGGCACAGCTGAGCGCCGCCGAGGCGCACCGCATCGTCACCACCGCGGGCATCGACCCGGCTTCGGTGTCGGGCGGCGCCCACCAGCACGTGGCCGCCGCGTCCGGCACGGATCCGGCCGCGCTCGCCGCGCTGCTGCCCGACCTGCCCATGGTCCTCGGCCACCTGCTGGCCGCGGTGGCCACCGGCTGGCTGCTGCGGCGCGGGGAGATCGCCCTGTTCCGGCTGGTCCGGCTCTCCGCGCACGGCGCCCAGCAGATCGCCGCCGGGGCCCGGCTGCGCGCGCTGCGCGCCGCGCTCGCCCTGGTCGGTGCCCTGCGCGCCGGACTCCCCGGCGGCCCGACGACCGGGCCGCGCACGCTCCGTACGGCGGTCGACGCCCCGGCGCCCGCCACCGGGGATCCCTTGCAGCACCTGGTGATCAGGCGCGGTCCGCCACTCGCGTACGCACTCGCAGCCTGACGCGACACCTCCACCCGGCGCACGGACCGCTCTGTTCCGTACCCGGTCGGCGCATGCCCGCCGTTCGGAGGGGAGAGGTGTCGTGATGTCGGCGCACACCCGCGCGCCGGACCACTTTCCCTCGTGCTTCCGTGGAGTGATACCTGCCATGAACGTTTCCCGCATCGCCCTCGCCGGCGGCGTCGCCGCGTCCACCGTCCTGATCCTCGCCGGTACGGCCTCCGCGCATGTCAGCGTGCAGCCGCAGGGCGAGGCCGCCAAGGGCGGTTACGCCACCGTCAACTTCAAGGTCCCCAACGAGCGCGACAACGCCTCGACGACCAAGGTCGAGGTCAACTTCCCGACCGACCACCCGCTGGCCTCCGTCATGCCGCAGGCCGTGCCGGGCTGGGACATCGAGGTCACCAAGAGCAAGCTGGCCAAGCCGCTGGAGATGCACGGCCAGAAGATCAACGAGGCCGTCTCCAAGGTCACCTGGACCGCCACGGGCGACAAGGACGAGCGCGGTATCCGTCCCGGCGACTTCCAGCAGTTCCCGCTCTCCATCGGCCAGCTCCCCGAGGACGCCGACCAGCTCGTGTTCAAGGCCATCCAGACGTACGACAACAAGGAAGTCGTCCGCTGGATCGAGGAGCAGAAGAAGGGCGCCGAGGAGCCGGAGAGCCCCGCGCCGGTCCTCGCCCTGACCGCACCGGCCACAGGCGAGCACGGTGCCGCCGACGACGCCAAGGGCGCCGGCTCCGGTGCCGAGGCCGCGGACAAGCAGACGACGGCCGCCTCGGACTCGTCCACGAGCGACACCACGGCCCGTGTCCTCGGCATCGTCGGCATCGTCGTCGGCATCGCCGGGGTCGCCTTCGGCGTCCTCGCCGGCCGCCGCCGCACCGCCTGATCCACCGCGCCACCCGTCCCACCGACCACCAGGAATCAGAGCTCCATGCCCAAGAAAAAGGTGCTGGCCGCGGCGTTCGTCGCCGCGGCCGCGCTCACCCTGTCCGCCTGTGGCAGCAGCGAAGACAGCGCCAAGAAGCCCATCGCCGACGTGTCGGTCCAGCCGAAGACCAAGGCCGCGACCGCCCTGGACCAACCGTTCACCAAGCCGGATCTGGTGCTCACCGACACCCACGGCAAGAAGTACGACCTGCGCGAGCAGACCAAGGGCAAGCCGACGCTGATCTACTTCGGCTACACCAACTGCCCCGACGTCTGCCCGCTCATCATGAGCAACATCGCCATCGCCAAGAAGTCGCTGCCCAAGGCCGACCAGGAAAAGCTCCGGGTCGTCTTCGTGACCACCGACCCCGAGCGGGACACCCCGTCCTCGCTGGGCAGCTGGCTCAAGCAGCAGGACCCCTCCTTCACCGGTCTCACCGGCGACTTCCCGGCCATCCAGGCGGGCGCGCGCCAGATCGGCATCGGCATCGACGCACCGAAGAAGGAGAAGGACGGCACGGTCGTCTCGATGCACGGTTCCCAGGTCATCGCGTTCTCCCCGAAGACCGACCAGGGCTACCTCGTCTACAGCGAGGACACCTCGCCCGACGACTACACCAAGGACCTCCCCAAGATCATCAAGGGGGAGACCCCGTGAACCGCCGCACCGCCCTCGCCGGCGTCGTCGCCCTCACCGCGGGGCTGACGCTGGCGGGCTGCTCGTCCTCGGACAGCAGGCCCGAGCTGAAGGTGACCGGCGCGTTCATGCCGCAGCCGGTCAGCGACATGGCGGCCGGTTTCCTCGTCGTGAAGAACAGCGGCGGCGTGTCCGACCGGCTCACCTCCGTCACCAGCTCCATCTCCGACGACGTCACGATCCACGAGACGAAGAACCAGACGATGCGCATGGTGACGTCGTTCGACATACCCGCGGGCGGCGAGCTGGATCTGGAACGCGGCGGCAACCACATCATGTTCATGAAGCTCAAGCAGCGGCCCAAGCAGGGCGAGAAGGTGTCCGTGCAGCTGCACTTCGAGAAGGCCGACCCGATCGAGGTCGACCTGCCCGTGATGGAGACCACCCACAACCCGAAGAAGCAGTGAGGGACTGACTCGTCATGACAGCCACCACCGCCCCGCACTTCGGACCGACCCCCTCGGCTCCCGCGATACGCCGTCCACTCGCCGCGGCCGCGCTCCTCGCCGCCCTCGTCGGCACGGTGTTCGCGCTGTTGCTGGGAGGCGCGGGCCCGGCGTCCGCGCATGCCGCACTGACCGGGAGCGATCCGCAGGACGGGGCGGTGGTCGCCACCGCACCCAAGGAGGTCACGCTCACCTTCTCCGAGCAGGTCGCCCTCGGCGAGGACTCCATCCGGATCCTCGACCCCGACGGCAAGCGCGCCGACACCGGCGCCGCACCGCGTGATCTGCAGAGCGGCTCCACCGTGAAGTACGGGGTCTCGCTCCACGCCGGACTGCCCGACGGTACGTACACCGTCGCCTGGCAGGCCGTGTCCGCGGACAGCCACCCCGTGTCCGGCGCCTTCACCTTCTCCGTCGGAGCCCCCTCCAAGACCACCGTGGCGCTCCCGACGGACCAGGCCGGGGGCGGCCTCGTCGGCACCCTCTACGACATCGCGCGCTACGCCGCGTACGCCGGTTTCATCCTGCTGGCCGGCGGCTCCGCCTTCGTGCTGGCCTGCTGGCAGCGCGGCGCGGGCGCCCGTCCGCTGCAACGCCTGGTCGTACGCGGCTGGACGACCCTCACCGTCGCCACCCTGGCGATGCTGCTGCTGCGCAGCCCGTACACCGGATCCGGGAAGCTCGCGGACGCCTTCGACCTCGACGGGCTGAAGGCCGTGCTCGACACCAAGCCCGGCGCCGCGCTCGTCTCCCGGCTGCTGCTGCTCGGCGCCTCCGCGCTCTTCATCGCCGTGCTCTTCGGCGCCTACGCCAAGCGCGAGGACGAGCGCGAGAAGAAGGACCTCACTTTCGGGCTGGCCATCGGCGGCACGGTGATCGCCGCCGGGATCGCCGGTACGTGGGCGCTCGCCGAGCACGCCTCGACCGGAATCCAGCCCGGCATCGCCATGCCGGTCGATGTGCTGCACCTGCTGGCCGTGGCCGCCTGGCTCGGCGGTCTCACCGCCCTGCTGGTCGCGCTGTACCGGACCCCCGACATCGGCGCGACGGCGGTACGGCGCTTCTCCGGCATCGCGTTCGGCAGCGTCGTCGTGCTCGCCGCGACCGGGATCTACCAGTCCTGGCGCCAGGTCGGCACCTGGTCCGCGCTCACCGGCACCGGATACGGACAGCTGCTGCTCGTGAAGGTGGCGCTCGTCGCCGTCCTGATCGCGATCGCCTGGTTCTCACGGCGGTGGACGGCACGCCTGATCGCGGGCGGGGGCGCCGCGCCGGCGGAGATCCAGGACGAGGAGACCGCTCCGGCCGGGACCTCGACGACGGAGACGCCCAAGAGCGCCGAGGTTCCGGACACCTCCGGGGCCACGGCCGAGGACCCCGCACGGGCGGCCCAGCTCGCCCGGCAGCAGGCCGCCGTGGCCACCGCCGAGAAGAAGCGGATCCGCGACGCCGACCCCGAGCGGTCCGGGCTGCGCCGATCGGTGCTGGCGGAAGTGGGGGTCGCCGTGGCACTGCTGGCGGTGACGACCGTGCTGACCTCCACCGAACCGGCGCGCACCGAGGAAGAGGCGGCCCGCGCATCGACCTCGGCGAGCGCCCCGGCAGCCGGGGGCCCGGTCGAGATGAAGCTGCCCTTCGACACCGGCGGCGAGAACGGCCGGGGAACGGTGCGCATGGAGATCACCCCCGCCCGTACCGGCGCCAATGAGCTCCACCTCTGGGTCGACGGCAGCGACGGAAAGCCCATGGACGTTCCCGAGGTGAAGGTCGCCTTCACCCTGGAGTCCAAGGACATCGGTCCGCTCCCCGTCGTCCCCGCCCGGCTGACCGAGGGCCACTGGAGCGCCGACGGCGTCCAGATCCCGATGGCCGGCAACTGGAAGGTCGCCGTGACCGTGCGTACGTCGGACATCGATCAGACGACCATCGACAAGAACATGAAGATCGGTTGAGCGGGATCGTGAGCGCGAACAACAGCAGGAAGAACTCGGCGGGCGGCGCGGGCGACACCTCCCGTGGCAACGGGACCGGGAACGCCGTCGCCGGCATCACCCGGCGCCGGCTGATCGGCAGCGCGGGTGCGGCCGGCGCGGCCGGGCTGGTGCTGGGCGCGGCGGGCGGCGCCACCGGCTATGCCGCGACCCGGCCCGACGAACCCACCGCACTGACGGCGGTCGGCTCCACCCGGGTGATGTTTCACGGGAAACATCAACCGGGGATCACCACCCCGCTTCAGGCGTGCGGCCATCTCGTGGCCTTCGACCTGGTGCCCGGGGCCGGCCGGAAGGAGGCCGCCGCGCTGATGCGCCGGTGGTCGGCGACCGCCGGGCGGCTGATGGCGGGCGAGCCCGCCGGGAGCGGCGCGGCGGACGGCCCGGACCACGACACCGGGATCGCGCTGGACGCCGGGCCGTCCTCGCTGACCGTCACCTTCGGCTTCGGGCGGACCTTCTTCGAACGCACGGGCCTGACCGACCGCCGCCCGCCGGGGCTCGACCCGCTGCCGCCCTTCTCCTCCGACCGCCTCGACGCCGCGCGCTCCAACGGTGACCTCTGGGTCCAGATCGGCGCGGACGACGCACTGGTCGCCTTCCACGCGCTGCGCGCCGTACAGAAGGAGGCCGCCCCGGCCGCCAGGGTCCGCTGGCAGATGAACGGCTTCAATCGCTCCCCCGGTGCCACGGCCGCGCCGATGACCGCCCGCAATCTGATGGGCCAGGTCGACGGCACCAACAACCCGAAGCCGGCCGAGAGCGACTTCGATCGCCGCATCTTCGTCCCGGACAGCAGGGACGCGTCGGGGACGTCGGGCGCCGCGGGTGCCCAGGACGGATCGTCCGATGGCGAGTACGACTGGCTCGCGGGCGGCTCGTACGCGGTCGTGCGCCGGATCAGGATGCTGCTCGACGACTGGGAGAAGCTCCCTCAGGAGCGCCAGGAGCAGGTCATAGGGCGCCGGAAGAAGGACGGCGCTCCGCTGAGCGGCGGCACCGAGACCACCGCGATGGACCTCGACAGGGCCGGCGCCGACGGCAGACTCCTGATCCCGGAGAACGCCCACGCCCGGATCTCCACTCCGGAGAAGAACAGCGGTGCGGCCATGCTGCGGCGCCCCTTCTCGTACCACGACGGCATCTCGGCGGACGGCACTCCGGACGCCGGTCTGCTGTTCATCTGCTGGCAGGCGGATCCGCTGCGCGGGTTCGTTCCGGTGCAGCGGAAGCTGGACCGGGGCGATGCCCTGTCACCGTTCATCAGGCACGAGGCGAGCGGTCTGTTCGCGGTGCCCGGCGGTGCGGCGGAGGGCGAATACGTGGGGCAGCGGCTGCTGGAGTCCTGAGCCACCGGGGCGCATTAGGGTGACGGTATGTCCGCCACGCGCTACGCATATCTCGGCCCCGAAGGCACCTTCACCGAGGTCGCCCTCCGTACGCTCCCGGAAGCCGCCACCCGCGAACTCGTCCCGATGGTCTCCGTGCCCGCGGCTCTGGACGCGGTACGCAACGGGGCCGCCGCGGCGGCCCTCGTACCGATCGAGAACTCCGTCGAGGGCGGCATCACCGCGACGCTCGACGAACTGACCACCGGCGAACCGCTGATGATCTACCGCGAGGTGCTGCTCTCCATCACCTTCGCCCTGCTGGTGCGCCCGGGTACCGAGCTGTCCGACATCAAGTCGGTCACCGCACACCCGGCCGCCCAGCCGCAGGTGCGCAACTGGATGGCCGCCCACCTCCCGGACGCCGTGTGGGAGTCGGCGGCGTCCAACGCGGACGGCGCCCGGCTGGTGCAGGAGGGCCGGTACGACGCCGCCTTCGCCGGTGAGTTCGCGGCGGCGACCTACGGCCTGGAGCCGCTGGTGACCGAGATCCATGACGCGGAGAACGCGCAGACCCGCTTCGTGCTGGTGGGCCGCCCGGCCCGGCCGGCGGCGCCGACGGGCGCGGACAAGACATCGGTGGTCATCTGGCTGGGCGAGGACCACCCCGGTGCGCTGCTCGAACTGCTCCAGGAGTTCGCGGTGCGCGGGGTGAACCTGATGCTGATCCAGTCACGGCCGACGGGTGCGGGCATCGGGAACTACTGCTTCGCGGTGGACGCCGAGGGACACATCGCGGACCGCCGGGTCGGCGAGGCGCTGATGGGGCTGAAGCGGGTCTGCCCGAAGGTGCGGTTCCTGGGCTCGTACCCGAGAGCCGGTGTGGCGGTGCAGGACGTACGGCCGCTGCGGGCGGGGACGTCGGACACGGAGTTCACCGAGGCCTCCGACTGGCTGGCCAGAAACCTGGACGGCCGGGGCTGACGGGGCTGAGGGGCTCACGGGGCTGACGGGGCTCACGGGGTTTCTTCCTGCGGGGCGGGAAGGCATCAGTGCCGGGGTCGCGTACGCCGCGACCGCCGGACCGGTGTTCTCTGCCGGGCCGACGCTACCTGCCGGACCGGTGCCGTCTGCCGGACCGGTGCTATCTGCCGATTTTCTGCATCCACAGAGTTATCCACAGGAGCGGTTCTCGACCTGGGGACAAGTCGACACTCCAATGCGACATGGTCGACATATCACTCCAGTCGACTCAGATGCATCCACAGACCGGAAGGCCGCCCACGCCACCCCGTGTTGCCTCAATTCCGTTGATCAACTCCCCAAGAGGGGAAATTCCCACCCGAACGAGCGTCTGAAGTGGGTTTGAACGGTAAATCCGCGAGCCATGGCACGACTTTCGGAATGCCCCCCTCCGGCATCCACAGACCTTCCTCACAGCCTGTGGATAACTCTGGGAAGTCCGAGAACCTGTGGACAAGCAACGAGCAACTGCCCCTCCAGGCAAGGGTGATACGTCAAGACGAGTGAAGCCTTCTGCCCCATTTAGGGGAGTAGGCTCTTTTTATTGACGGTCGGGATCGACCTCGGCCGCACAATCTCCCCCAGCATTACCAATTCCGGCAATTAGGGCAAAGTGCCGCGCTCGGCAATATCGGTTCGAGCTGTGCAAGTACAGGCCGGTAGCCTGGAGGGGTGATTGACCTTCGCCTGCTCCGTGAGGACCCCGACCGTGTTCGCGCCTCCCAGCGCGCCCGTGGAGAGGACGTCGAACTCGTCGACGCCCTTCTCTCCGCCGACGAGCGGCGCAGGTCGTCCGGTGTCCGCTTCGACGAACTCCGCTCCGAGCAGAAAGCGCTCGGCAAACTCATCCCGAAGGCCTCGCCCGACGAGCGCGCCGAGCTGCTCAAGAAGGCCGAGCAGCTGAAGGCCGACGTCAAGGCCGCCGACGCGGCGCAGGACGAGGCCGACGCCGAGGCCAAGAGCCTGATGCTCCAGATCGGCAACATCGTCCACGAGGACGTGCCGGTCGGCGGCGAGGAAGACTTCGTCGTACTGGAGACGCACGGCACGATCCGTGACTTCGGTGCCGAGGGCTTCGAGGCCAAGGACCACCTGGAGCTCGGCGAGAAGCTCGGCGCCATCGACATGGAGCGCGGTGCCAAGGTCTCCGGTTCGCGCTTCTACTACCTGACGGGCGTCGGCGCGCTGCTGGAGCTCGCCCTCGTCAACGCGGCGATCGCGCAGGCCACCGAGGCCGGCTTCATCCCGATGCTGACGCCGGCGCTGGTCCGTCCGCGCGCCATGGAGGGCACCGGATTCCTCGGCCAGGCCGCGGAGAACGTGTACCACCTGGAGAAGGACGACTACTACCTGGTCGGCACCTCCGAGGTCCCGCTCGCCGCGTACCACATGGACGAGATCATCGACGCCGAGAAGCTGCCGCTGCGCTACGCGGGCTTCTCGCCGTGCTACCGCCGCGAGGCCGGTACGTACGGCAAGGACACCCGGGGCATCTTCCGGGTGCACCAGTTCGACAAGGTCGAGATGTTCTCGTACGTCGACCCGGCGGACGCCGAGGCCGAGCACCGCAGGCTGCTCGACTGGGAGAAGCAGTGGCTCACCGCCCTTGAGCTGCCCTTCCAGGTGATCGACGTCGCCACCGGCGACCTGGGCGCCTCGGCCTCCCGGAAGTTCGACTGCGAGGCGTGGATCCCGACGCAGGGCAAGTACCGCGAGCTGACGTCCGCGTCGAACTGCAACGGCTTCCAGGCCCGCCGCCTGTCCGTCCGGATGCGCGACACCCGCGACGGCAAGAAGGTCCTCCAGCCGCTGTCCACGCTGAACGGCACGCTCTGCGCCGTACCGCGCACAATCGTGGCGATCCTGGAGAACCACCAGCTGGCCGACGGTTCGGTGCGGGTGCCCGAGGTGCTCCGGCCGTACCTGGGCGGGCGCGAGGTCCTGGAGCCGGTCGCCAAGTGACCTTCCCGTACAAGCTCGTCGCGACCGATCTCGACGGCACGCTGCTGCGTGACGACGACACGGTCTCCGGGCGCACCCGTGAGGCACTGGCCGCGGTCACCGCGGCCGGTGCCGCGCACATCATCGTCACCGGCCGCGCGGTCCCCTGGACCCGCCACATCCTGGACGACCTGGGCTACGAAGGGCTCGCCGTCTGCGGCCAGGGCGCGCAGGTCTACCACGCGGGCGAGCACAAGCTGCTGACCTCGCTGACGCTGGACCGGCAGCTCGCCGGGCTCGCGCTGTCCAAGGTCGAGGCCGAGGTCGGTCCGCTGGCCCTGGCGGCGAGCCGGGACGGGCTCGACGGCGAAGTGATGGTCGGTCCCGGCTACCGGGTACAGGAAGGCCCGCTTCCGGCGGTCTTCGTGAAGGACCCGGCCGAGCTGTGGTCCGCGCCGCTGAACAAGGTCTACATACAGCATCCGGACCTGGACGACGACGCCCTGGCGACGGCCGCGCGCGCGGCCGTCGGCAATCTCGTCGACGTGGTCATGGCCGGGCCGGGAGTGGTGGAGATCCTGCCGCTGGGGCTGAGCAAGGCGACCGGACTCTCGCTGGCCGCGCGCCGGCTGGGGGTGAAGGCCGCGGACACCCTGGCCTTCGGCGACATGCCCAACGACATCCCGATGTTCGCCTGGGCGCGGCGGGGCGTGGCGATGGCCAACGCGCACGCGGATCTGAAGGCCGTGGCGCAGGAGATCACCGCGTCCAACGAGGACGACGGCATCGCCGTGGTCCTGGAACGGCTGCTGCAGACGCCCTCGTAGGGACTCGCAGGGACTCGGAGAGACTCGCAGGACTTCGTGGGAACGGTGCCACGTGTGCAGGTGAAGCGCACGTGGCACCGTCGGCTCTGCTGCGGCGGAGGATGCGCGGATCGAACGCGCGCGGGGTTCACGGCCCCGACGACGGCTTAGCAAGCCGCTGCCTTACCACTCGGCCAATCCTCCGGGTGGGCGGCCGCGCGATTCGCAGACGGGGCCGCCCCGGGCGTTCTGCTCCGAGCGGCGCGGCGGAGTCCTAGCTGACTACTCCGGTGCCGGCTCGGGTCCGCCCTGCGGGGAACTCGACGGACTCGGACTCTCGGTCATCGTCGCGCTCCTCTCCCGGCCTGTGACGTGCTTGTCGGCGCAGTGCTGTTCCGACCGCGCGCGCTGCTCATGTCGGCGCGTGCCGTTCCTGGCGGCGTATGCCGTTCGTAGCAGCATGTGCTGTACCAACCACTGTGCCGGGTACGGCCCTTCGACGCCAGCCGTTTTCCGGGCGGGGCCGAAGGGCCGCGAACTCTTGCCGGATCAGCGCTGCTTGTTGCTGCGCCGGCTCAGTTCCTTCAGGTTGCGGGCGAGTTCATCCATCCTGCCGTCGATACGACCGATGTCCTCGGACATGTGGCCCAGCCGCACGCTCATGGCGCCGACGACCTGATGGGTGACGTCCAGCCGCCGGTCGAGGCTGTCGAGCCGGTGCGACATCCGGTTGAGGACGGGGCCGAGCTCCTGGAGCGCGGTACCGACTCCGGCCAGGCAGCTCTCCACCCGGGTGACGCGGTGTTCGAGCGAGGCGTAGCCCGCCCGCAGGTCCTGCTCGGCGTCGAGCAGATACGTACGGACGCATCGGGCGATGTCACTGTCGCGAAGAAGCATCGCGACGTTGAGGACGGTCCTGCGGGTGAAGAGGGTGAGCCGAGTGGCTGCCTGTGGATAACTTCCGACCCCCTCACCATTCCATAGGGACAACATGTCCCTATGGAATTCCCGCAGCTCAGCGCCACACATGAGGATGAGTCCGTTCTCTGCGACCTCGGCTCGATGCCGCTGAGTGACCTTCTTGATGACCTCTGTGGATACTTCGAAGTACCGGGCCACATCTTCTGTGCGAAGGTGAATTCCGTCTGGGAGCATGACAAGGCTCTTGACCTTGTCGAGGACATCGACGCGCTCCATCTGCTCCACGCGCAGCGCGCGCGATTCGAGCAGGGCGACTTCTGTGGGCATGGGCATGCCTTCCGATCAAGGAACGACGATCCGCGAAACCGTCGACGGGCAGCCCTGTCCCGGGCCTGAGGGGCGGAGGACGCTCACGGTTGCCACTCACTCGATGACCGACCCGGCGGGCTCCGCCTCGCCGGCATCGGCACTCCCTGTTTCACGAAAGCCACGACGCCACGGATTCCAGTTGCCTCCACGCGGCCTGCCCAACGAACCGATAACCGTACAGTTACGCGTACTACTGTCCGAAATGCGTCAACCCCCGCCCGGAAGGCGAGGGTTGACGGGGCGAGCAGGGCGAGTCACTCCTCGCCGGCCAGCTTCAGCGTGCGCAGCTTCTGGCCCGCGTACCAGGTGGCCACCACGGTGACCGCCGCCAGCAGGACCGTCGCGGTGGTCAGTCCGACGTCGGAGGTGATCGCGCCCGAACCCCCGACCTTCTCGGCGACCGCGAGGGACCACTGCTGGACGCTGAGCGTGCGCGCCCCCGGTACCAGCGAACCGAACAGGGCCTCCCACACCAGCGCGTAGACGAGGCCGAAGACGACCGCGTGCCGGCTGACGGTGCCCAGCAGCAGGAACAGCGCGCTGTACGCGATCGAGGCGACCAGCGCCGCGATGGTGTAGGCCACCGCGATCTGCTGGCCGTTGCCGTTGAGGATCAGGCCCGCGATCAGCGTGGGCAGCGCGGAGAAGACCATCGTCACGGCGATGGCCACGATCAGCTTGGTGAAGATGATCGTCGGCCGCTTCACCGGCTTGGACAGCAGGTAGACGATGGATCCGTCGTCGATCTCGGGGCCGATGGCCCCGGTTCCGGCGATCACACCGATCAGCGGCACCATCGTGGCGATGGCGAAACCGCTGAGCACGTCCGAGGCCACCTGGTCGTCGGATCCGGCGAACGTCCGCACCGCGACGGCGATGACCACCAGCAGTACCGGCAGGACGAACAGGATGGCGGCCCGGCGCCGGCCGAGCAGGGCCCGGTAGGTGAGCCGGGCGACTGTGGGGTCGTACATGACGATTCACAGCTCCTTTCAGGCCACTACTCAGGCCGCTACGAGATAGGAAAAGACCGATTCGAGGGACTCGTCGGACGGCGAAACGGTCAGCAGACGGATTCCGTGCTCACGCGCGACCTTCGGCAGCAGCTCGGTGAACCGTCCGAAGTCGACCGCCTGGATGAGCAGCGCCTGCTCCCCCCGGTCCACCTCGATGCCGGCCGTCGACGGGTCGGCGATCAGCGCGGCGGCGAGAGCGCGGTCGTCGCTGGAGCGTACGAGATAGCGGTGCGGGCGGTCCGTCATCAGCCGGCGGATCTTGCGGAAGTCGCCGGAGGCCGCGTGCCGTCCGGCCACAATCACCTCGATGTGCGAGGCGAGCTGCTCGACCTCTTCGAGGATGTGGGAGGAGAAGAGCACCGTACGGCCCTGTGCCCCCATCCGTCGCAGCAGCTCCATCAGCTGCATCCGCTGGCGCGGGTCCATCCCGTTGAACGGCTCGTCGAGCAGCAGCACCGAGGGCTCGTGGACCAGCGCGGACGCCATCTTCACGCGCTGGCGCATGCCCTTGCTGTACGTCGAGATCCTGCGGTCCTGCGCGTACTCCATCTCGACCGTGGCCAGCGCCCGCTGCGCCTCCGCGTCGCCGAGTCCCTGGAGCTCCGCGTTGGCGACGACGAACTCGCGGCCGGTCAGGAAGTCGTACATGGCTTCCCGCTCCGGCACGATCCCGATGTCCCGGTACACGGCCTCGTTCCGCCAGATCGGCCTGCCGTCCAGCGTGACCGTGCCCGTCGACGGGGCGAGAAAACCGGCCATCATGTTGATCAGCGTGGACTTCCCCGCGCCGTTGGGCCCGAGCAGCCCGGTGACGCCCGGTCCCACCGTCATGCTCACGTCGTTGACGGCGACCACATTGCCGAACCAGCGCGAGGTGTGGTCGATCTCGATGGTGGTCACAGCCCGACCCTCCGGTAGCGGCGCATCAGTACGGCGTACGAGCCGGCGACGAGCGCGAGAACAACGATCAGATAGGCCACGCCGGCTCCGGTTCCCGGGGCCGCCCCGCCGGGGAAGGCCGAGTCGGCCCCGAGGAACGCGCTCTGCACGCCGCCGATCAGCGTGATGGGGGAGAAGAGCCCCAGCCACTCGACGGCCCCTTCGGAGCCGGTCTGCCAGGCGATGGCCTGGACCGTGGAGACCGCACCGTAGGTGATGGTCAGTACGGCGATCACCGCGGCGACGCCGAAGCCGCGACGCGGTGTCAGCGCGGCCATCACCAGGCCCAGCGCGGAGAAGAGCACGGAGAGCAGTGCCACCGAGACCAGCCCCTGTCCGAATCCCTTGGTCTGGTCGGCGAAGTCGAACTTCCCGAGGAGCGCGCCCACGTAGAGGATGAGCAGCGGCGTGCCGGTGAGAATGAGGAGCGCGGAGGCCATGGCGGCCAGCTTGGCCACGACGTAGTCGACCCGTTCGATCGGCCGCGAGAAGTACAGCGGCACACTCTTGAAACGCAGGTCCCTGGAGACCGACTGCGGTGCCTGTGCGGCGAGGAAGAGGCCGATCACGGCCTGGAGGTAGATCGCGAACGCGGTGTACTTGATCGGCAGGCCCGTCGCCGCGGGGTTGGCGATGGCGACGGCGACGATGATCGCCGAGACCATGCACATCACGCCGAAGAGCAGCATCGGCAGCACCTTGGACTTGGCGGAACGGCCGAGTCCGAACGTCCCGCGCAGGGACTGCGAGTACAGCGATCGCCGCGCATAGCCACGGCCCAGCCGCGGGCCGTCGTAGGAGCGGTATCCGATGTTGTGGATGCGGGAGGTGTCGCCCCCGGCCACGGTCCCGGTCTCAGTGCTCATCGCGACCGCTCCCCTTCTGCTCTGCGGCGGACTGCTGTACGGCGTGCTGCTGTACGGGTCCGGTGGCCTCGGGGGCCTCCTCGGTACGGAAGACCTCGGCGATGTGGTGGCGCCGCTGCTCCATCCGTACGAGACCGAGCTCGAGCCCGGCGACGCTGTCGCGCACGATGTCGTACGTCTCCTCGCCGACCGCCTCGACCAGCAGGATGTGGCCCGCGCCGGGCAGCCCCTGCGTGTCGAGGCCGTCCTGGCCGATGAACTTCACGCCGGCCCGGGTGAGGACCTGACGCAGCGCGTCGGTGCCGTCCGGGTGGGTGTCGCTGTCGGTGACCTCGACCGCGAGGGTCGCGGTGGTCTGGGTGAAGTCGCTGGTGGAGCTGGAACGCAGCAGCGTGCCGCCGTCGATGACGACGACGTGGTCGCAGGTGCGTTCCAGCTCGCCCAGGAGGTGCGAGGTGACCAGGACCGAGATGCCGAAGTCGGTGTGGACGCGGCGGATCAGTCCGAGCATCTCGTCGCGGCCGACCGGGTCGAGGCCGTTGGTCGGCTCGTCGAGCAGGACCAGCTGCGGGTCGTGGACCAGCGCCTGCGCCAGCTTCACCCGCTGTTTCATGCCGGTCGAGTAGCCGCCGATGGGGCGGTAGCGCTCCTCGTACAGACCCACGTGCCGGAGCGTGTCGGCGGTGCGCTCGCGCGCTGCCGTCGGCGGCAGTCCGGACATCCGTGCCATGTGGACGACGAACTCGGTGGCCGAGACGTCCGGTGGCAGGCAGTCGTGCTCGGGCATGTAGCCGACCCGTTCCCGGATGGCGGCGCCACTGGTGGCGACGTCGAGCCCGAGCACCGCGGCCCGGCCTTCGGTGGCGGGGGACAGACCCAGCAGGATCTTGATCAATGTGGACTTGCCGGCTCCGTTGGAACCCACCAGCCCGGTCACACCGGGGCCGATGTCCAAGGAGAGCCGGTCAAGCGCGGTCACCCGGGGGAACCGCTTGCTCAGGCTTTCGGTCGCGATCACAGTCACAGTTCGAAGGTAGTGGCGCGGGCCACATCAGTCGTCAGCCCTGGCGGCTGGTTCGGCCTCCGACTCCAGATGTACGGACCCGTAGGGGGCCACCACGAGGGATGAGGCGCCGGCCGGGGACCGCCGGGAGGGGCGGCCCGGCGGGTGTCGGCGGAGTGGTCGGCGTGGCTGCCCAGAGTGTGTCGGCGGAGTGGTCGGCGGGGCAGCCCGGCGCGTGTCGGCGGGGTGGCCCGGCAGGTGTCGGCGGGTGGTCGGCGGGGTGCCCCGGCCGAGTTGTCCACAGGTCTCCGCACACCCCTTGACGTAGCCGCCGGACATTGTCACATTCATCAGTGTCACGTTACGGGCACGTACCGCACACGGCAGGGAACGGACGGTGGCATGAACTCGGCAGTGAAGGACGAAAAGGCCCCGGAGCTGCGGGGGTTCAGAGAAGTCCAGAGCCTTGCGTACGCCTGCGCGGAGGCGGTCGCGGGCCGGCTCAAGCCGGGCGTGACCGAGCGTGAGGCGGCCCGCATGCAGCGCGACTGGCTGCGTGAGCGCGGGGTGCGGGACTGGTTCCACCTCCCCTTTGCCTGGTTCGGGGACCGCACGGCGTTCGCCGGCTTCAAGGTGCCCCTGCAGTTCTTCCCGACCAGCCGGAAGCTGGAGCCGGGGATGCCGTTCATCCTCGACCTGGCCCCGGTGTACAAGGGCTTCACGGCCGACATCGGCTACTCCGGCTGTCTCGGGCTCAACCCCCTGCACGACAAGCTGCTGGCCGATCTTGAGGCCCACCGCGCGCTGATACTGCGCGAGGTGCGCGAGCGGCGTTCACTGCGGGAGATATACGAGAACGTCGAACGCCTGATGATCAAGCAGGGGTACGCCAACCGCCACCGCGCCTATCCCTTCGGCGTGATGGCCCACAAGGTCGACCGCGTCACCGAGCGCCGCTGGTCCCCGCAGGTGTTCGGCTTCGGCACCCAGTCCCTCAAGGGGCTGATGAGCGACGCACTGCACGGGCACCGGGACGGCTGGTCGCCGCTGTGGAGTCCGTACCGGTTCTCCGACCATCCCCCGCAGCCCGGGCTGTGGGCGGTGGAGCCGCATCTCGGATTCCGCGGCACGGGCGCCAAGTTCGAGGAGATCCTGGTGGTCACCGACTCCAAGGACCCCGAGCAGAGCGCCTTCTGGCTGGACGACGATCTGCCGCATGTGCGGCGCTGGGCCGAGGAAAGGGTGGCGGCATGAGTCTGCGAGACCTGCCGGGGGCGCGCGAGCGCCGGGTGCGTACGGGCGGAATCGAGCTGTGCGTCGCCGAGTTGGGCGACCAGGAGCGGCCCACGGTCGTCCTGGTGCACGGCTATCCGGACAGCAAGGAGGTCTGGACGGAGGTGGCGAAGCAGCTGGCCGACCAGTGGCATGTCGTGCTGTACGACGTGCGCGGGCACGGCCGGTCCACTGCCCCGAAGCCGCTGCGCGGCGGCTTCACCCTGGAGAAGCTCACCGACGACTTCCTGGCCGTCGCCGACGCGGTGAGCCCCGACCGGCCGGTGCATCTGGTCGGGCACGACTGGGGGTCGGTGCAGTCCTGGGAGTTCGCCACGGTCAAGCGGACCGAGGGCCGGATCGCCTCGTTCACCTCGATGTCCGGCCCCTCCCTGGACCACTTCGGGCACTGGATCAAGCAGCGGATGGCCCGGCCCACCCCGCGCCGGGTCGGCCAGCTGCTCGGTCAGGGCGCCAAGTCCTGGTACGTCTACATGCTGCATACGCCGGTCCTGCCGGAGCTGGCCTGGCGCGGCCCGCTCGGCAAGCGGTGGCCGCGGATGCTCGAACGGCTGGAGAAGGTCCCGGCGGGCGACTACCCGACGTCCTCGCTGCCGGACGACGCGGCGCACGGCGCCTGGCTCTACCGCGACAACGTCCGCGCCCGGCTGAGCCGGCCGCGCACCGACGCCTACGCCCATGTGCCCGTCCAGCTGATCACCCCGACCGGTGACGTCTTCCTCTCGGAGAAGCTGTACGACCAGCTTGAGCTCTGGGCACCGCAGTTGGTGCGCCGCACTCTCGAAGGCAAACACTGGGTGCCGCGCACCAGGCCGGACCAGCTCGCCTCCTGGATCAGTGAGTTCGTCGCCACCAACGAGGCCGCCGAGGAAAGCGGCCGTCCGGTGCAGGACACCGCGCCGACCGGGGCGTACGCGGACCGGTTCGGCGGCCGGCTGGTTCTGGTGACGGGCGCGGCCGGCGGCATCGGCCGGGCCACCGCCTTCGCTTTCGCCGAGGCGGGCGCCCGGGTGGTGGCCGTGGACCGGGACGCGGAGGGCGCCGCCAGAACGGCCGAGATGGCCCGGCTCATAGGAGCTCCGGCCGCCTGGGGCGAAGAGGTCGACGTCAGCGACGAGCAGGCGATGGAGAAGCTCGCCGAGAAGGTCGCCGCCGAGTACGGAATCGTCGACGTCCTGGTAAACAACGCCGGGATCGGTCTGTCCGGCTCCTTCCTGGACACCACGAGCGAGGACTGGAAGAACGTCCTCGACGTCAATCTGTGGGGCGTCATCCACGGCTGCCGGATCTTCGGCAGGCAGATGGCCGAGCGCGGCCAGGGCGGCCACATCGTCAACACGGCCTCCGCCGCCGCCTATCAGCCGTCCCGGGCGCTGCCCGCGTACAGCACCTCCAAGGCGGCCGTGCTGATGCTCAGCGAATGTCTGCGGGCCGAGTTCGCCGATCGGTCGATCGGGGTCAGCGCCATCTGCCCCGGCATCGTCAACACGAACATCACCGCGACGACACACTTCGCCGGGGCCGACGCCGCGGAGGAGAAGCGCCTGCGGAAGCGGACCAGCCGTCTGTACGGGCTCCGCAACTACCCGCCCGAGCGGGTGGCCGACGCGATCCTGAAGGCGGTGGTGCGCAACCAGGCCGTCGTGCCGGTCACCCCGGAGGCCCGCGGCGCCCGCGTCCTGTCCCGGTTCAGCCCCGGCGCGCTGCGCGGCATCGCCCGGCTGAAGCCGCCGCTGTGAGCGGCCCCGGGCAGTCGGCGGCGGACCGGAAGTCCGCCGCCGAGTACCGGATCGAGGACCTGGCGCACGCGAGCGGGGCCACGGTCCGCACGATCCGCGCCTACCAGGACCGCGGTCTGCTGCCGACACCGGAGCGGCGCGGCCGGGCCAATGTGTACCGGGACACCCATCTCGCCCGGCTCCGGCAGATCGCCGATCTGCTGGACCGCGGTTACACACTGGCCAGCATCAAGGAGCTCCTGGACGCCTGGGACACCGGCCGCGGTCTGGGCGGGGTGCTCGGGCTCGTGGCCGAGGTGCACGGCCCCTGGACGGACGAGCGGGCCGACCGGATCACCCGGGACGAGCTGAACCGCAGGTTCGGCGGCACCCCGGACGACGAGGCGGTCGCCGAAGCGGTGGACCTCGGCGTGCTCGAACCCATCGCGGGCAGGGACGACGAGTTCCTCGTGCCGAGCCCGCAAGAGCTGGCCGTGGCCGTGGAGTTGTACGCGGCGGGCGTGCCGCTCGGCGCGATCTCCGGACATCTGAGGGAACTTCGCGGCCGGGTCGAGCAGATCGCCTCGCGCCTCCTGGAGTTCACCACCGAGCATGTCTTCGCCCGCTATCTCGGCCACCGTCCGCCGACCGACACGGACGCGGCCGAGGCGGCCGCCATGGTGCGCAGACTGCGTCCGCTCGCCCAGCAGACGGTCGATGCCGAACTCGCCCGTGCGATGCGGACTTTCGCGACACGTCATCTGCATCATCATCTGGGTGCGGACACGCCGCTCGAACCGGATTCCGCCGCGGTCGCGACGCAGCGGGTGGACCTTCCGCCCGGGACGATCCGGGCCGTGCAGCGGCTGGTTGGGCCAGAGAACGTCTCCGCGTTCGTCACGGCGTCCACGGAACGCGAGGTGCAATCAAGGACATTGGACTCACTTGCTCCACTCACTGTACATACAGGGCATATTGACCAAACGGGTTGATTTCCCTTTGACTTGTCCACAGAATCACCAAATAGCCTGTGGATAACTCAAGTTGACTGTGGATCAAACCTGTGGACGAAAATTTCATCGGCACAGCCGAGAATTGCTTCAGCACATCGTGTGCGAAACCGGGATGCGCCGGCGAGACCATCACCGGCACCCTGAAGGTATGGACGAAAGACGCACCGTAAAGGTGTCCAAGTACCTCTCGAAGCATCTGCGCCACCAGCCGGAACGGATCGGCATCACACTCGATGCGAACGGCTGGGTGCCGATCGACACGCTGCTGCACGCCATGGCCCGCAACAACGTCCACCTCACCCGGGCCGAGCTGGACCATGTCGTCGCCGTCAACGACAAGCAGCGCTTCGCCGTCGAGAACGACCGGATCCGCGCGAGCCAGGGCCATACCGTCCCGGTGGATCTCGACCTGCCGCCGGCCGAACCGCCCGCGTACCTCTACCACGGCACGGTGGGCCACGCGCTGGACTCGATCCGGAGCGAGGGCCTGCGGCCCATGGACCGCACGCACGTCCACCTCTCGCCCGACCGCGAGACGGCGACCAGGGTCGGTGCCCGGCGGGGCCGGCCCGTCGTCCTGTCCGTGGACGCGGGCGCGATGCACCGCGCCGGCCACACCTTCCACGTCAGCGCCAACGGCGTCTGGCTCACCGCCTCCGTACCACCCGAGTTCCTGCGGTTCCGCGGCTGACCGGCGACGGCTGACCGAAGGCTCGGCCGCCGGGCAGCGCCGGGGCGGCGTCCACACAGAACAGGATCATCCGCTTCTGGCCCCGTATCGTCGTAGCCATGCGTCTGAGCACTGTGATTCTGCCGATCCACCGCTGGAGCGAGGGCCGGAAGGTCTGGCAGCGCGCCGAGGAACTGGGGTTCCACGCCGCCTACACCTACGACCACCTGGCCTGGCGGAGCTTCCGTGACGGCCCCTGGTTCGGTGCGGTCCCGACCCTCACCGCCGCGGCCGCCGTCACCGACCGCCTCCGCCTGGGCACCCTCGTCACCTCCCCCAACTTCCGGCACCCCGTCACCCTCGCCAAGGACCTCATCACGCTCGACGACGTCTCCGACGGGCGCATCACCCTCGGCATCGGCGCCGGCGGCGACGGCTTCGACGCCACGACACTGCGCCGGAGCGACGAGGACCCGTGGACGCCGCGCGAACGGGCCGACCACTTCGAGGAGTTCGTGCCGCTGCTCGACCAGCTGCTGCGCGAGCCCTCGGTGACCTACGAGGGCACGTTCTACTCGGCGAACGAGGCGCGGAACATCCCCGGCTGTGTGCAGCGGCCCCGGCTGCCGTTCGCGGTGGCCGCCACCGGCCCGCGCGGGATGAGGCTCGCCGCCCGGTACGGGCAGGCCTGGGTCACCACGGGAGACCCGAAGCTGATCGGGACGGGTACCCCGGAGCAGTCGGTGGAGGCCGTTCGCGGACAGGTCGCCAGGGTGAGCGCCGCCTGCGAGTCCATCGGCCGCGACCCCGCCGAGCTGGACAAGATCCTTCTGACCGGGTTCACCCCGGGCGACCCGCTCCAGTCCCTCGACGCCTTCGTGGACTTCGCCGGTACCCACTTCGCGCTCGGCATCACCGAGATCGTCGTCCACGACCCGATCCCCGACTCCGACTTCGCGGCGGACGAGAAGGTCTTCGAACGCATCGCCACGGAGGCCCTGGACCAGCTCCGCCGCTGATCCACCCGCCATCGGGACCGGCGGCATATGCACGGGGCATGTTCCCCTGGTCAGGGGCGCGCATCCTCAGATGTGCGCCCCTCCGCACGACCGTGCACCCTCGTACGCGAGAATGGACGGGTGACCTCAGCTACCGACTCGCCTCCGCCTGCCGCTGTCCGGCTGATCGCCACCGACCTGGACGGCACCCTGCTCCGCGACGACAAGACGGTCTCCGACCGCACCGTCGCCGCTCTGGCCGCTGCCGAGGAGGCCGGTATCGAGGTCTTCTTCGTCACCGGACGCCCGGCCCGCTGGATGGACGTCGTCAGCGACCATGTGCACGGTCACGGCCTGGCGATCTGCGCCAACGGCGCGGCGGTCGCCGATCTGCACGCCGGCGGCAAGCTGGTCGAGGTCCGGCCGCTGGAGCGCCCCATCGCCCTCGATGTGGTCCGCTCGCTGCGCGCCGCAGCCCCCGGCACCACCTTCGCCGTCGAGCTGGCCACCGGCATCCACTACGAACCGGACTACCCGCCGTTCCACCGGGACCCGGGCGCCACGGTCGCCGTCGCCGAGAAGCTGCTGCACGAGGAGTCTCCCGGCACCGGTGTCCCCGTACTGAAGCTCCTCGCCCACCACGCCGAGCTCGCCCCGGACGACTTCCTCACCCTGGCCCGTACGGCGGCCGGCGACCGGGCCTCCTTCACCCGGTCCAGCCCCACGGCGCTGCTGGAGATCAGCGGCCCGGGGGTTTCCAAGGCCAGCACGCTGGAGCTCTGCTGCGCCGAGCGCGGCATCTCGCCCGCCGAGGTCGTCGCCTTCGGGGACATGCCCAACGACGTGGAGATGCTGAGGTGGGCGGGCACCTCGTACGCGATGGGCAACGCCCACCCGGCCGCACTCGCCGCCGCCTCCGGCCGGACCACCACCAACGGCGAGGACGGTGTCGCGGTCGTCATCGAGCGGATCATCGCCGAGCGCCGGTCCTCCGGCACCGGGCGCTGAGCCCCGAGGCCGTACGCCGCGCTCCGCGAGGGGTCCTGCCGGGGCGAGTCCTTCCAGAACGGCCGCCCCGGGGAAGGGCCTCGGCGCGGCCGCCCGGGGAACGCCTCAGAGAGGCGCCTCCCACACCACGGTCGTACCGCCCCCGTCCTCCCCGATCCCGGGGCCGAACCAGCTCGCGCCGCCGAGCGACTCCGCCCGGCGGGCCAGGTTCCGCAGTCCGCTGCGCCGGCCGTTCTCGGGGATGCCCACCCCGTCGTCGGCGACCGAGAGCCGCACCGCGTCCCTCCCGTCGGGCAGCGTGGCGGTCGCGTCGACGACCACGTCGATCAACGACGCCTCGGCGTGCCGGAAGGCATTGGACAGTGCCTCCCGCAGGGCCGCGATCAGGTTCTTGCCGGTGAGCTCGCCGACCAGCGCGTCGACCGGGCCGAGGAAGCGGTGCGAGGGCTTGAAGCCCAACGGGACCGCCGCCATGTTGATCTCGCGCAGGACCCGGGTGCGCAGCCCCGACGGCGCCTCTGCGGGTTCCTGCTGGAGCGCGAAGATCGCGGTGCGGATCTCCTGAATGGTCACGTCCAGTTCGTCGACCGCCCGGCCGATCCCGGTCTGCACCTCGGGCACCACCGACCGGCGCTGGGCGCTCTCCAGCATCATCCCGGTCGCGAACAGCCGCTGGATGACCAGATCGTGCAGATCACGGGCGATCCGGTCCCGGTCCTCGTAGACCGCCAGCCGCTCCCGGTCCCGCTGTGCCTCGGCCATCATCAGCGCGAGCGCCGCCTGCGAGGCGAACTGGGTGGCGAGGGTCCGCTCGGTCTCCGTGAACGGCCGGCCGCCCCGGGCGCGGGGAGTGGCGAGCGCGCCGAGCACCCGCCCGCCGCTGTGCAGGGGCAGCAGCATGCTCGGACCGTACCGGGGGGCCAGCCTGGTGACCATGCGGGCGTCGGTGGCCGAATCGTCCACGAAGACCGCCTCGCCGCCCAGCAGTTTCGCCGCCACCGCACTCTCGGGCCCGATGATCACCCCCAGCGAGGAGCTGGGGTCGTCCGAGGAGACGGCGACGATCTCCAGCCCGCCGTCCCCGGTGGGCAGCAGCACGATACCGGCGGCGGAGTCGGCGAGGCGGCGGGCCTGTTCGGCGACGACGGAGAGCGCGTCGTCGGCATCCCCGCCGGAGAGCAGTGCGGTGGTCACGGCCACCGACCCGTCGATCCACCGCTCGCGCTGGCGTGCCGCCTCGTACAGCCGGGCGTTGCCGATGGCGATCCCGGCCTCGGTGGCGAGCACCCGCACCATGTGCAGGTCGTAGTCGTTGAACTCGCCGTCGTCGTCCTTCTCGGCCAGATAGAGGTTCCCGAAGATCTCCCCCTGCACCCGGATCGGGACGCCGAGGAAGGTCCGCATCGGGGGATGGCCGGGCGGGAAGCCGGCGAACCTCGGATCGGCCGTCAGATCGGCGAGCCGCACCGGCGCCGGGTCGTGGATCAGCGCGCCCAGCAGCCCCCGGTGCCCGTCGGGGCGGCGACCGATCTCGTCCGCCACCTCGTCCGGCACGCCGTAGGTGACGAAGTCGGAGAGCCCCTCGCCCTCCTCGTCGACGACGCCGATGGCGGCGTAGCGGGAATGGGCGAGTTCGGCGGCCGTCTCGCAGATCCGGTCGAGGGTGGAGTGCAGTTCCAGGCCCGCGCCGACGGAGCGCATGGCCTCCAGCAGCTGCGGGATGCGGGCGGTGATTTCGGTGGACAGGCCCTGCAGGCTGCGGGTCGCCTGGGTAGCCGCTTCGAGTGAGTCCTTCGGGTCCTGCTCCGGCATACCCCGAGAGTAGTTAGTACCGATTGGGGAGGAAAGTCGGCTGTCGGATTCGCCCGGATCACGCGGGCACGCCCACGGCCTCTCCGGCCGCCCGCTCGGGTACCCGCGTCGTGGTCTCGCGTTCGCGTGCCAGCATCCGGCGCAGGGGGCCCTCTCCGGTGGCGAGATCGGCGTACGGGCCGCGCTGCACGACCCGGCCCCCGTCGAGCACCAGCACTTCGTCGACGGCTTCGAGACCTTGCAGGCGATGGGTGATCAGGACGGTCGTGCGTCCCTCGGTGGCGGCCAGCAGGTCCGCGGTCAGGGCGTCCGCGGTCGCCAGGTCGAGATGTTCGGCGGGTTCGTCCAGGACGAGTACGGGGAAGTCGGCGAGGATCGCCCTGGCCAGGGCGAGGCGTTGGCGCTGGCCACCGGAGAGGCGCGCGCCGTGCTCGCCGACGAGGGTGTCGAGCCCGTCCGGCAGGGCGTCGGCCCAGTCGAGCAGCCGTGCCCGGCCGAGCGCGTCCCGCAGTTCCCCGTCCGTCGCGTCGGTCCGGGCAAGCCGCAGGTTCTCCCGGATGGAGCTGTCGAAGACATGGGCGTCCTGGGCGCACAGCCCGACGAACCGCCGGACCGTGTCGCCCTCCAGGGCATCGGCCTCGACACCGCCGATCCGGTACGTCCCGGCCCGTGCGTCCAGGAAGCGGACCAGGACCTGGGCGAGGGTGGTCTTGCCGGAGCCGGAGGACCCGACGACGGCGACCCGCCGGCCGGCCGTCAGCGTCAGGTCGATGCCGTCGAGTGCGTCCCGCACCGCTCCGGCGTACCGCGCGGACAGTCCCCGTACCTCCAGCGGGAAGGGCGACGCGGGCGCCTCGGCCGGGCTCTCGGGCTCGTGCACGGGCAGCGGCGCGTCCAGCACCTCGAAGACGCGCTCCGCGCTCCGCTCGACCCTGCGGCGGTACTGCACGGCGAGCGGCAGCCCCGTCACGGCCTCGAAGGCGGCCAGCGGGGTGAGCACCACCACCGCGAGTTCCACGCCCGCGAGCCGGCCGTCGTACACGGCGGGGAGGGCGACGAGTGCGGTGGCGACGACGGTGAGACCGGCGACCAGGGCGATGAGGCCGCCGCCGAGCGCGGTGGCGGTGGCCGCGCGGGCGGCGATCCGGGTCAGCACACCGTCGGCGTCCCGGGTGCGTTCCGCACGGGCGGGCAGGGCACCCGCGACGGTGAGTTCCGCGGTCCCGCCGAGCAGGTCCGTGATCCGGGTGGCCAGATCGGCGCGTGCCGGGGCGAGCCGGCGTTCCGTGTGGCGGGAGCAGGCGCTGCTGACCAGCGGCACTCCCACCCCGGCCAGCAGCAGCCCGGCGGCCAGCACCGCGCCGGCCGCCGGCAGCAGCCAGCCGACGAACCCGGCGGCCGCCGTGCCGACGACCACTGCGGTCGCGGCGGGCAGCAGCCAGCGCAGCCAGTAGTCCTGCAGGGCGTCGACATCGGCGACGAGCCGGGACAGCAGGTCCCCGCGCCGGGTGCGGCGGAGTCCGGCGGGCGCGACGCGCTCCAGCCCCCGGTAGACCGCGACGCGCAGTTCGGCGAGCATCTTGAGCACCGCGTCGTGCGACACCAGACGCTCGGCGTAGCGGAAGACGGCGCGCCCGAGCCCGAAGGCGCGGGTCGCGGTCACCGCGACCATCAGGTAGAGCACCGGGGGCTGTTCGGAGGCGCGGGAGATCAGCCAGCCGGAGACGGCCATCAGCCCGACGGCCGAGCCGAGGGCGAGGCTGCCCAGCAGCAGTGCGAGCGCCAGCCGGCCGCGCTGTGCCCCGGCGGCCTCCCTGACCCGTGCCAGGACCCGTCCGGAACGGGCCGCGGTCTCCCGCAGCGCTTCGGGTTCCGGCGTCGCCCCGGTGGGGGCGGAGGGTGCGCCCGTCGGCCGCGGTACGGCTGCGGACGGCTCGGCCCCGGCCGGCCGCGCGGTCGCGGCCGGGTCCAGGGTCACCACCCGGTCGGCCACCGAGAGCAGCGCCGGGCGGTGCACGACCAGCAGCACGGTCCGGCCCACGGCCAGCCGCCGTACCGCCTCGACGATCCCCTCCTCCGTCTCACCGTCCAGGCTCGCGGTCGGTTCGTCGAGCAGCAGCAGCGGGCGGTCGGCGAGGAAGGCCCGCGCCAGGGCGAGCCGCTGGCGCTGTCCGGCGGAGAGGCCCGTGCCGTCCTCGCCGATGAGTGTCCGTGCTCCGTCCGGCAGTTCGGCCACGAAATCGTGCGCCCCGGCGTCCCGCAGTGCGGCCGTCACCGCGCGGTCGTCGGCGTCCGGCCGGGCGAGACGTACGTTCTCCGCGATGGTGCCCGCGAAGAGGTACGGGCGCTGCGGTACCCAGGCGATCCGCTCCCGCCACCGCTCGGGGGCGAGCGTCGCCAGATCGGCGCCGCCGATCCGTACCTGTCCCTCGTCGGGCGCCGTGAAGCCGAGGACCACATCCAGCAGGGTGGACTTCCCGACGCCGCTGGGGCCGACCAGGGCCACGGTCTCCCCCTCGTCCACCACCAATGAGGCCTCGCTCAGCGAAGGTTCGGTACGGCCCAGGTGCCGTACGGTCACCCCTTCCAGCTCCAGCCGGAGCGAAGCGGGTACGTCCGCCGTGCCGGCCTGCCGTGGCTCGGTCTCCAGGACCGCGAAGATCTCCTCGGCGGCGGAGAGCCCCTCGGCGGCCGCGTGGTACTGCGCGCCGACCTGGCGGATCGGCAGATAGGCCTCGGGCGCCAGGATCAGCACCACCAGGCCGGTGTAGAGATCGAGTTCGCCGTGCACCAGCCGCATGCCGATGGTGACGGCCACCAGGGCCACCGACAGCGTCGCCAGCAGTTCCAGGGCGAAGGACGACAGGAACGCGATCCGCAGGGTGCGCAGCGTGGCCCGGCGGTACTGCGAGGTGATCGTACGGATGGACTCGGCCTGCGCCTTGGCACGGCCGAAGACCTTCAGCGTCGGCAGCCCGGCGACCACGTCGAGGAAGTGTCCGGAGAGCCGGGACAGCAGCCGCCACTGGCGGTCCATCCGCGACTGGGTGGCCCAGCCGATGAGGATCATGAAGAGCGGGATGAGCGGCAGCGTGACCACGATGATCGCCGCCGAGACCCAGTCCTCGGTGACGACCCTGGCCAGGACCGCCACCGGCACGACCACCGCGAGTCCGAGCTGCGGCAGATAGCGTGCGAAGTAGTCGTCGAGCGCGTCGACGCCCCGGGTGGCGAGCGCCACCAGGGAGCCGGTGCGCTGACCGCTCAGCCAGCCGGGCCCGAGCGACGCAGCCCGCTCCAGCAGCCGGCCGCGGAGCTCGGACTTGACCGCCGCGCTGGCCCGGTACGCGGCCAGTTCGGTCAGCCAGGCGACCAGGCCCCGGCCGAGCGCGACCGCGGCGAGCAGGATCAGCGGGGTCCGCAGCCCGGAGACCGTCAGTCCGTCCTCGAACCCTCCCACCACCACTTCGGCGACGAGCATGGCCTGGGCGATGACCAGCGCCGCCCCCACAACTCCGAGCGCCACCACGGCTGCCAGGAAGAGGCGGGTGGCACGGGCGTGGCGGAGCAGACGCGGGTCGATCGGTTTCACGTGAAACAGCCCCTAGCGATCTCGGTCGTCGGACCGGGGTCCGCCCGGCGGACCGGGGGTCGACTTCGCGACCCCGGCCGTGATCCGCCGGTCGGGCCCCAGCTGCGTTCAGTGCGCTTCGGCGATGTGCTGCGTACCGATGCGCTTGCGGAACACCCAGTACGTCCAGCCCTGGTACAGCAGGACGACGGGGGTGGCGATCCCCGCGCACCAGGTCATGATCTTCAGCGTGTACGGGGTGGACGAGGCGTTGGTGACCGTGAGGCTCCAGGCGTCGTCCAGCGAGGACGGCATGACGTTCGGGAAGAGCGTCAGGAACAGCATCGCGACCACGGCCGCGACGGTCACACCGGAGAACGCGAACGACCAGCCCTCGCGTCCCACCGCGATCAGGGCGACCGCGGCGACCAGCGCCACCGCGGCGACGATCATCGCCAGCAGGCTCCAGCCGTCACCGTTGTCGAGCTGGGTCCAGATCAGGAAGCCGAGCGCGAGCACCGCGGTGACGATCCCCAGCTTCAGCGCCAGCCTGCCCGCCCGCTCCCGGATGTCCCCGACCGTCTTGAGCCCCGCGAACACGGCGCCGTGGAAGGTGAAGAGGAAGAGCGTGACCAGTCCGCCGAGAATGGCATACGGGTTGAGCAGGTCCCAGAAGTTGCCCACGTACTCCATGTCGGCGTCGATCTTCACGCCGCGCACGATGTTCCCGAAGGCCACGCCCCAGAGCACGGCCGGGATCAACGAGGTCCAGAAGATGGCGTGTTCCCAGTTGGTCTGCCACTTCTCACCGGACCGCTTGGCCCGGTACTCGAAGGCGACCCCGCGCACGATCAGGCAGACCAGGATGATCAGCAGCGGCAGGTAGAAGCCGGAGAACAGGGTGGCGTACCACTCGGGGAAGGCGGCGAAGGTCGCACCGCCCGCGGAGAGCAGCCACACCTCGTTGCCGTCCCAGACGGGCCCGATCGTGTTGATCAGGACCCGTCGTTCCTTGCGGTCGCGGGCCAGCAGCTTGGTGAGGACGCCGATCCCGAAGTCGAATCCCTCCAGGAAGAAGTAGCCGGTCCAGAGGACGGCGATGAGCACGAACCAGACGTCGTGGAGTTCCATCTCTCAGCTCCTCTGCTCTCAGTAGGAGAAGGCCATCGGCCGGTCGGCGTCGTCATGGTCGCCGCCGATCCTGGTGGGCGGGTTGAGGTCGGCCTCGGTCAGCTCCGGCGGACCTGCCTTGATGTACTTCACGAGCAGCTTGACCTCGACGACCGCGAGCACGGCGTAGAGCAGGGTGAAGCCGATCATCGAGGTGAGCACCTCGCCCTGCGAGACGCCGGGGGAGACCGCGTCGCGGGTCTGGAGGACTCCGTAGACGACCCAGGGCTGGCGGCCCATCTCGGTGAAGATCCAGCCCCAGGAGTTGGCGATCAGCGGGAAGAGCAGGGTCCAGAGCGCGACGATCCAGTAGCACCTGGCGAGCTTCGGGCTGAGTGCCTTGTTCTTGAAGAGGACCAGATGCGGCACTTCGTCCTCACCGGTCCGCAGCCCCGGCGGCAGCATGAACTTCTTCCGGGTCAGCCACAGCCCGAGGATGCCGAGGGCGAAGGACGCCATCCCGAATCCGATCATCCAGCGGAAGCTCCAGAACGCGACCGGGATGTTGGGGCGGTAGTCGCCGGGGCCGAACTTCTCCTGTTCGGCCTTGTTGATGTCGTTGATGCCGGGGACGTACGAGGTGAAGCTGTCGTCCGCGAGGAAGGACAGTATCCCCGGGATGGAGATCTCCACGGTGTTGTGGCCCTTGGCCACGTCGCCGACCGCGAAGATCGAGAAGGGCGCCGAGTCCTGCCCCTCCCAGAGCGCTTCGGCGGCGGCCATCTTCATCGGCTGCTGCTTGAACATGACCTTGCCGAGCTGGTCGCCGCTGATGGCGGTGAGAAGTCCGGCGATCACCACGGTGATCAGTCCGAGCCGCAGCGAGGTCCGCATCACCGGGATGTGCTTCTTGCGCGCCAGGTGGAAGGCGGCGATGCCGACCATGAACGCGCCGCCGACCAGGAAGGCCGCGGTGATGGTGTGGAAGAACTGGGCGAGCGCGGTGTTCTGGGTGAGCACGTGCCAGAAGTCGGTGAGCTCGGCCCGGCCGCGCTCCTTGTTGATCCGGTAGCCGACCGGGTGCTGCATCCAGGAGTTGGCCGCCAGGATGAAGTAGGCGGACAGGATCGTCCCGATGGAGACCATCCAGATGCAGGCGAGGTGGATCTTCTTCGGCAGCTTGTCCCAGCCGAAGATCCACAGCCCGATGAACGTGGACTCGAAGAAGAACGCGATCAGTGCTTCGAACGCGAGTGGAGCGCCGAAGATGTCGCCGACGAACCGCGAGTAGTCGGACCAGTTCATGCCGAACTGGAACTCCTGGACGATGCCGGTGACGACGCCCATGGCGATGTTGATCAGGAAGAGTTTGCCCCAGAACTTCGTCGCCCTGAGGTACTTCTCGTTGTTCGTCCGGACCCAGGCGGTCTGCAGGCCGGCGGTGAGCGCGGCGAGCGAGATCGTCAGGGGGACGAACAGGAAGTGATAGACGGTGGTGATACCGAACTGCCATCGCGCCAGGGTCTCCGGCGCCAGAGCTAGCTCCACGTCGTCTTCTCCTTACGTCGCCGTAGTCACAGCGGCAGTTTGCCCTTTAAATCCGACTAATCATGGGAGGAAACAGGACACGCTTGTGAACGCGTTCACATTCACAAGCATTATGGCGCACAGACTTTCGGGACGTTCGGGCGGGGTACCCCTCTCGGGACGTTCCGATCAATCCACCCGAACCAGACGCCTCTCGATCCGTCCGAACCAGACGCCCCGGCCCCAGGAACGAGAGGGCCCCGCACCGGCAAAAGGCCCCGCACCTCGACGAACGAGGTGCGGGGCCCGGGGCCCTCCGTCGCGCAGGGGGCTGCGCGGTCGCTCTACAGCTCCCTGCGGTACGACTCGGCCACCTTCAGGAAGAGGTCGTTCGCCTCGTCCTCCCCGATCGAGACCCGCACACCCTCGCCCGCGAACGGCCTGACCACCACTCCGGCCCGCTCACAGGCCCCGGCGAAGTCGCCGGTACGGTCCCCGAGCCGCATCCAGACGAAGTTCGCCTGGGACTCCGGCACGGTCCATCCCTGGCCGGCCAGCGCCCGCTGGACCCGCTCGCGCTCGGACACCAAGGAGCCCACCCGCCCCAGGAGTTCGTCCTCGGCACGCAGTGAGGCGACCGCCGCGTCCTGGGCGAGCTGACTGACCCCGAACGGCACCGCCGTCTTGCGCAGCGCGGCCGCCACCGGCTCGTGGGCCACCGCGAAACCGACCCGCAGACCCGCCAGGCCGTACGCCTTGGAGAAGGTCCGCAGCACCGCCACATTGGGCCGGTCCCGGTAGATCTCGATGCCGTCCGGCACCTCGGCATCGCGGATGAACTCCCGGTACGCCTCGTCGAGCACCACCAGCACATCGCCCGGCACCCGGTCCAGGAACCGCTCCAGCTCGGCCCGGCGCACCACGGTGCCGGTCGGGTTGTTCGGGTTGCAGACGAAGATCATCCGGGTGCGGTCCGTGATCGCGTCCGCCATCGCGTCGAGGTCGTGCACCTCACCGTCGGTCAGCGGCACCTTCACCGAGGTCGCGCCGCTGACCTGCGTGATGATCGGGTACGCCTCGAAGGAGCGCCAGGCGTAGATGACCTCGTCGCCCGGTCCCGACGTCGCCTGGAGCAGCTGCTGCGCCACACCGACCGAGCCGGTTCCGGTGGCGAGGTGCGAGAGGGGCACACCGAAACGGTCGGCCAGCTCGTTCATCAGACCGGTGCAGGCCATGTCCGGGTAGCGGTTGAAGTTCGCGGCCGCCGCCAGGGCGGACTCCATCACCCCGGGCAGCGGCGGATACGGATTCTCGTTGGAGGACAGCTTGAACGCGACCGGTCCACCGGCGGCAGCCGGCTTGCCCGGTACATAGGCGGGGACGCCGTCCAGCTCGGCACGCAGCTTGGGGCTCGTCTCGCTCACCGCAGGTCCTCCTCGATCGTCTGTACACATCAATACTGCTCACCTTATGAGGATTGAGCGCCGCTGCGAATGGCCGGAGCACCCAATCGTCCGGTGCGACCAGGAATGGGGGGAGCGCCTTCCGGTCCGGCGCGCGCCGGTGGCTCACTCCGTGGCGCGCGTCCCTCGAAGAGGTGAGATGAGACCTCTTCGAGACATCGACCATTTAGTAGGCCCATCGGGTTCGATGCATGACACACTACGGTCAAGGGCCTCAACACCCTTTGTTTGCAAGGTATTTGACCTTTGATGATCATGCAAAAACGTGCCTGTCAACGAGTGAATATGCGACCAGGCCAACCACCCCTCCGAGCCCTACTATCGGCTCGCCATGACAGCAGCAGGGAAGCACCAGGTGAGCCGGACGGACACACCCCGGCGCGGCGGCCGGCAAGGACGAGCGGGAATCCGGGACGTGGCCGCCGCCGCAGGGGTCTCCATCACGACCGTCTCCGACGCGCTCAACGGCAAGGGCAGGCTCCCGGACGCCACCCGCCGCCATGTCCGCGAGGTCGCAGAGCGCCTGGGCTACCGCCCTTCCGCCGCGGCCCGAACCCTCCGTACCGGCAAGTCCGGCCTGATCGGCCTGACCGTGACGACCTACGGGGACGAACCCTTCACCTTCACCGAATTCGCGTACTTCGCGGAAATGGCCAGAGCCGCCACCTCCGCCGCGCTCGCCCGCGGTTACGCCCTCGTCATCCTGCCCGCCACCTCGCGCCACGACGTCTGGTCGAACGTCGCCCTCGACGGCACCGTCGTGATCGACCCGTCCGACCAGGACCCGGTCGTCACGGAGCTGGTGCGCCAGGGGCTACCAGTCGTCTCGGACGGACGCCCGGCCGGAACGCTCCCGGTCACCGCCTGGGTCGACAACGACCACCGGGCCGCCGTGCTCGACCTGCTCGACCATCTCGCCGCCGCCGGGGCACGCCGCATCGGCCTGCTCACCGGCACCACCACCGACACGTACACCCGCCTCTCCACCACCGCGTACCTCCACTGGTGCGAGCGCGTGGGCCAGGACCCGGTGTACGAGTCGTACCCCGCCCACGACCCCTGCGCGGGGGCGGTCGCCGCCGACCGGCTGCTCGCCCGCCCCGACCGCCCCGACGCCGTCTACGGGCTCTTCGACCCCAACGGGACCGATCTGCTGGCGGCGGCCCGCCGGTACGGCCTGCGCGTCCCCGAGGACCTGCTGCTGGTCTGCTGCAGCGAGTCCACCGTGTACGCGACGACCGAGCCCCCCATCACCACCCTCTCGCTCAAGCCGCGCAGAATCGGCACCGCGGTCGTCCAGCTCCTGATCGACGCCATCGAGGGCGTGAACCACGACGGACCGGTGGAGCAGGTCATACCGACCGAACTCATCGTGCGGACCTCCTCGCAACGCCGTCCACCCCGCACGACGGTCAGCGCGCCCCGTTCTCCGGCAGGGGATTGATCAGGAGATTTCGGACCAAACGGCCGATGAACCCGACGTGCGTCCGGATTCACCACCCCTGGTGCGTCACAGAGCACGATCCGCATTCCTATGATGGGCGCACGACACCGCGGACCGCCCCGACCAGCAGGGCCCGTCAGGTGTACGGCGGCGCGACGGTGGTGGAGGGGTCGATGACACAGGGGGCCGGTCAGGAACCCGTGGTGCGGACGGCGACGTTGCGCGACTTCCGCGTACCGCCCTATGCCCAGAGCCCGGTGCCGCCGCCTTCGGCACACCCGGGCAACGCCGTCCCCGGCGACATGCCGCCGGACGGATACACGCCCACCGCGCGCGATCTTCCGGTGATCAACCGCGGTGACACCGTGGAGGTCCCGACGGTCCCCGACCCGCTCCCCGCCCCGGAGCAGGGCCGTGGACCGCTGTACGTCGTCGGCGACGTCCACGGCTATCTGGACGAGCTCCACGCCGCCCTCGCCGAGCAGGGCCTCATCGACGCCGAGGGCAAGTGGGCGGCGGGCAATGCCCGGCTCTGGTTCCTCGGCGACTTCACCGACCGGGGCCCGGACGGCATCGGGGTCATCGACCTCGTGATGCGCCTGTCCGCCGAGGCAGCGGCCGCCGGCGGCTACTGCAAGGCCCTGATGGGCAATCACGAACTGCTGCTCCTCGGCGCCAAGCGCTTCAACGACACCCCGGTCAACTCCGGTGCGGGCACCGCCACCTTCCAGGCGGCCTGGCTGCTCAACGGCGGCCAGAAGAACGACATGGAGCGCCTCCAGGACGTCCACCTCCAGTGGATGTCCCGGCTCGACGCGGTCGTCGAGGAGGACGGGCATCTGCTGATGCACTCCGACACGACGGCGTACCTCGAATACGGCAGCACCATCGAGGACGTCAACGACACCGTGCACGCCATTCTCACGCGCAACGACGCCGATGAGTGCTGGGACCTCTTCCGGAAGCTCACCAAGCGGTTCGCCTTCCGCGACGAGTCGGGTCCGCAGGCCGTCCGGGAGCTGATGGCGGCCTACGGCGGACAGCGCATCGTCCATGGTCACAGCCCCATTCCGTACCTCCTGGGCGAGGTCGGCTCGGAGGACGGCGAGGACGGTTCCGGCCCCGTGGTCGAGGGTCCGCACGTGTACGCGGACGGGCTCGCCATCGCCATGGACGGCGGAGTGACCATGGCCGGAAAGCTACTGGTCGTCCAACTGCCTCTGCATGACTGACGCACTTCCGGGAAGACGGTCCCACGACCTGACCACGCCGACCGCTGGGCCTATTTACGGAAACCCCCTGTCACCCCGTGCCGTGGGCGCTCTACCATCGGCGTATCAGTAGCAGGCTCTCCTCCGTTTCCGCCCAACTGCGCGCATTCAGCGGGCACTCAGGCCCGACGGAGCATCGGGGGATGCACATGAACAGCGCTCCGCACCTGCTGGCCGAGGACCGACCCGAGTACGAGCGGATCCTCGACGACGCACTGCGTCATGCCCATGAACGGCCGGATCTGGCCGCGGTCGGCGAACGGCTCAATGCCGTGCAGCTTCGCACCATGGCGCTGGACGCCACCGAGCTGATCACCGCGACGGCCGCCACCGAGTACAGGCACTACGTGGAGGCCCGTGAGGAACTTCGGGGCCCTGCCGACGGGACGGACGACGAGGCGAACCCCGGTCCCGGAAAGGGCCGTTCGCATCAGTCGGGCGCCGGCATAGGAGCCGTCGTCACGGTTCTGGCGCCGGTGCTCGCCGGTACCGCGGCGTTCATATTCCTGTTGGCCGGCTATCTGCTGAGGCTGCTCGACCCGGCGCCGTCCTTCGCCTCCACGATGGTCTCGGCGGGCTGGTTCTTCGCCGCGGTCACGGCCGCCGCGATCCTGGTCGCCGCCGTCGGGCTGCTCATCACGGCACTGCGCAACGGATCGGCGGCCCAGCCCGTCGAGGACGACGAGGAGGAGCTGCCGGAGGACGTGGCGCGGGCCAGGGAGGCATGGCGTCACGCCCTGCTGGAACGCGGCATCCTGCCGTTCCTGCGGGACGCGCTCGCCGATCCCGACGCCGCTCCCGCCTCGCGCACCCCGGTCCGCTCCGCGAACCGCATCCCGAAGATCGGCTACAGCCCGCCGGACTTCTCCAGCCCGGACAACGGCCCGTCGGCCGGCCCCCGGCCGACGTTCACCTCACCGGACTTCACCAGCCCCGACTTCGGCGGCCCGGAACACGAACCGGACTGACCCGACCGGTGCCCGGTCGTCGCCCCGGGGGGGGGGGGGGGGGGGGGGGGGGGGGG